>NZ_JBMNDO010000014.1:0-91535 GCF_052542855.1 Streptomyces sp. SAS_281 | reverse complement strand
CCCCCCCCCCCCCTCCCCCCCCCCCCCCCCCCGCGCCCGCCCGTCAGCAGCCGATCGGCTCGGAGCCGACGGCCACGTCGTCGAACCAGAGGGTGTCGTCGCCGCCCCCGTAGCTCTCCCAGCCCAGCCGCAGGGCGGTGGGCCGGGGCGGGGTGGTCCGCGAGAGCCACTGGTCGTCCACGTCACGCGTGGGTACGCCGTCGGCGTGCAGGCCCGGCACCTGCTCGTCGCCCAGCCAGGTGTCGAGCCCCGGGGCCGAGGTGTCGATTGCGAACCGCAGGCACTGCCAGCTGTCCGTCGGCAGGGGCCTGCTCAGCCCCACCCCGGTCGGGCTCTGCGCCGGGAGCGTCGCGTCGTCGGTCTCCCGGTTCCACTGGAGCGCCCCGTTCTGCCCGCCGATCCGCAGGGCCTTGCCGCCCTGGGAGCTGTCCGGCATCGACACGAAGGCGACGTGCGCCGCCGGGAGCGCGGTGGTGTGCCGTACCCACATGCGGACGTGCAGCACGGGACCCACCGCCGACAGATCGGCGGAGGAGGCCACAAAGGCGTGGTTGCAGTAGCCGGCCTTCCCGTCGAGCCTCAGCGAGCGCGTGCCGCTGTGCGCGGTCCGGGTGTCCACGGCGGCCGTCCCGGTGCCCTGGCAGTCGGGCGCGGTGAAGTGCCAGTTCCCGGCGGGGGCCGGCCCGGCCTGGTCCTCGAAGTCGTCGCAGACGACCGCGTCACCGCACTCGGCGGAGGGCGGTGTGGTGGGAGGCGGCGTGGTGGGGGGCGGCGTGGTCGGGGGCGTGGTGCCGTCGCCGCCGCACGAGACGCCGTTGAGGGCGAAGTCGGCGGGCGCGGGCCCGCCCGACTGCGAGGTCCCCTGCACCCCGAAGGAGACGGTGCCTCCTTCGGCCACCGCCCCGTTCCAGGCCGTGCTGACGGCGGTCACGGCGTGGCCGGTCTGCGTGACGGTGGCGTTCCAACCGGAGGTGACGTGCTGGTCACCGGCGTACGTCCAGGTCAGGCGCCAGTCGCTGAGCGCCGGGCCCTCGTTGGTGACGCGGACCTCGGCGGTGTAGCCGCCGGTCCACTCGTTGGCGGTGTAGTCCACCTGGCACCCGGAGGCGGACTCCGCCGCCGCGGCCGGTCCACCGGCGGGCATGGCGACGAAGAGCGACAGGGCCAGCGCGATGACGGAGCCGGCCGCCGTCCAGGGTCTGCGCGGTAAGCGGCGGGGGTGGATGGTCATGTGCGCCTCCTCGGGGCGTGGGGAAGTCAGTGGGAGCGCTCCCATGTATGACAGCGACTTGACGGCACACTGTCAATACGTCGGCGGGCGCGGACTTCCGAGGATTCGAAAGTTTCGCCATGCGAGCCCCTGCCGCAACGCTCACCCAGCTCCACGAACCTCCGCGGCCCCCCGATGGACAGCCCCATACGCCACTGACGTGCACGGTTGAGGCCCGGACGCGATCAGTGCGGGACCGAAGCTTTCGAAACACTTGCCGAAACTATTGACAGTCACCGGAGGCGGCCCAAAAACTCCGTGCTCAGGCCCGGCCGCACCGCCCGTGCGGCCGGAACCCCCTTCCCCTGGAGGACCCCCTCATGCGTCTCCGCTTCCACCGCCGCCCGGCCGCCCTGGCGGCGGGGCTCGTGCTCGCCGCGGCGAGTTCCCTGGGTCTGACCGCCACGGCCGCCGCCCCGGCCCAGGCCGCCACCTGCAACGGTTACGTGGGCCTGACGTTCGACGACGGCCCGTCCAACGACCACACCCCCGCCCTGCTCAACGCCCTCAAGCAGAACGGCCTGCGGGCCACGATGTTCAACGAGGGCCAGTTCGCCGCCTCGTACCCGGCACAGGTGAAGGCCCAGGTCGACGCGGGCATGTGGGTCGGCAACCACAGCTACACCCACCCCCACCTCACCCAGCAGAGCCAGGCCCAGATCGACTCGGAGCTCTCGCGGACCCAGCAGGCCATCGCGAACGCCGGCGGCGGCACGCCGAAGCTGTTCCGGCCGCCGTACGGGGAGACCAACGCCACTCTCAAGGCCGTCGAGGCCAAGTACGGGCTCACGGAGGTGATCTGGGACGTCGACTCGCAGGACTGGAACGGGGCGAGTACCGACGCGATCGTCCAGGCCGTGTCACGCCTCTCCAGCGGCCAGGTCATCCTGATGCACGAGTGGCCCGCCAACACCCTGGCCGCCATCCCGCGCATCGCCCAGTCGCTGGCCTCCCGGGGCCTGTGCTCGGGCATGATCTCGCCGCAGACCGGTCGGGCCGTCGCACCCGACGGCAGCAGCGGCGGAGGCGACGGCGGCGGGAACACCGGCGGCTGCACGGCCACCCTGTCCGCCGGCCAGAGCTGGGGCGACCGCTACAACCTCAACGTCGCCGTCACGGGCTCGTCCAACTGGACGGTGACCCTGCGCCTCCCCTCCCCGGAGAGGGTCCTCACCACCTGGAACATCAGCGCCTCCTACCCCAGCGCCCAGGTGCTGACCGCGAAGCCCAACGGCAGCGGCAACAACTGGGGCCTGACGATCCAGACCAACGGCACCTGGACCTGGCCCACGGTCTCCTGCGCCACGGGCTGACACCGGCCCGCCGCTGGGCGGTGCGAGGGCCGTCACCGGGGCCGCGGGGCCGTCACCGTCGGGGCGCGGGACCGGCGGGAGACGCGCGGGGCCGGCGGGTGACGCACAGGGACGGGGCGGGAAGGCGGCAGCCGGAGCCAATCACTTATGCGGCTCTTATGGCCTTTCGTCCCGGTTCTCCCGCCGGGGCGCGGGCATCACCCTGTGAGCCCGGCCCCGTGCCGGGTCCGTCCGACCCGCACCGCCCAGTGGAAGCGATACGCATGCCCTCTCAGCACCTGCCCCGGATCGACGCGGACGGCCTCGCGGACCTCGCCGTCGCGGCCTTCACCCGCGAGGTGTTCCTCACGCCCAAGCCGGGACTGCCGGACTGCCGCACCGCGCAGACCCCCGCCAACTCGGTGTTCTCCTCGCTCGTCGATGTCGGGGTGCGGCTCCACGGGCCGCTGCGCGCGGCCGCCCGTGCCGGCGCCGGCACGGACATCGGCCGGCTCGCCGCCGCCTGCCGCGCGGCCCAGGATGTGGTGCCGCACACCGCGTCCCTGAACGGATTCGACGTCGCGGCCCGCGCGCTGTGCCTGCTGACCGCCGCATGGGCGCAGGGCGCCGCCGGCCACCGGGACGCCTGCGCGCGGGCCCTCGCCCTCGATGAGCGGGTGGAGCCGTCGGGCGACTTCCGGGACAGCTACCGGCTGCTGTCGGGCCGCACCAAGTGGCGCGGTCTCACCGCCACCGAGGCGGCGCTCTCCGCCGTGCGCGAGGCCCGGACGCGGGGCGTCGCCGAGGAGACCGCGCAGCTCGACGCGCTGCTGACGCTGATGGCGGACACGGACGACGAGCGGGTCGTACGCGACAAGGGGCCCCTGGCGCTGCGAATGGTCCAGGAGGACGCCGCCGGGGTCCTGGCCGCCGGTGGGGCCGGCATGCCCGAGGGGCGCCGGCGGCTGACCGATCTGGACGAGCAGTTGACCCGGTACGCGATCTGCCCGGCGACCAGTGGCGCGCTGCTCACCGTGGTGCTCTTCCTGGACTCGGTGGACAGCCGGCCGCTCGCCGCCGCCTGAGCCGAGCCCGCCGGCCGGGGCGCCGCCGCCACCCGGCGTACACCGAGTGGCGCTCCCGGCCCCCCGCCCCGATGCTGTTCCGGCGCCGCCCGTACACCCGCACCGAGAGGCACGACATGCCTGTGGACCCACCTCCTCCCGCGGGCGGCGCACGCGCGCGTCTGGAACTGCAGGCGATCCGGGCGCTGCTGGACGCACAGCGCCGGCGCGTCACCCGGTACGCCGAGCGTTACGGGGCCCCGGCGCCCGCGGCTGTCGTGCCCCCGGCCGCGCAAGCCGTCGCCACTTCCCCGCCCTCGGGTCAGGAGGTGCTCGAAGCCCTCCCGGTGGCGGCTCTGCTGCTGGCCCCGGAGTTCGACGAGGACGGCGAGGTCCGTGAGGTCGTCCTTCTCGCCCGCAACGCCACGGCCCGCGCCTACGCGGCCTCCCGCTTCCCCGACGAGGCCATGCCCCCGTGGACCGGACCGGTGCCCCTGTTCGAGCGCGTCCCCTCCCTGGCCGCCACGGCGATCCCGCACATGCTGGCCGAGGCGCACCGCCAGGGCGTGCCGCAGCAGAGCGACGCGGTGGAATGGCTGGTGAACACGCGCACAGGGCCGGTGCGGTTCAGCGCGGAGGTGCGGATCGCGCCCTGCGGCGACCACTTCCTGCTCACCTGGGAGCCGGGCGGCCGGCTCAGCATGGCCGGCGCGGCCCAGCAGTTGGTGCGCACGTGCTGGGCGGAGTGGAATCTCGCCGACGACTGCATCCAGCCGTCCCGGGGCTTCCGCAAGGTGCTGGGCCTGGCGGACAACGCCCCGGTGCCCACCCTGTCCGATCTGGCCGCCGCCACCACACCGGACTGCCTCCCCACGCTGTATCAGGCGTTGTACGACGTGCTCCTGCGCAAGCGCGTCACCCAGTGCGAGCTGCGCCTCCGTGGCAGCGAGCGCGTCTTCCGGATGGTCGCCGAGCCCGTCCGCATCGTGCCCGGCGGCCTGGTGTGGGCCCTGCGGGCCGTCCTGATCGACGTCACCACGGACCGGCGCAGACGGGAGGCGGCGCAGCGGGCCGAGCGCGACGCGCGCATCGAGCACGAGCGCGCCGAGGCCGTCGCGGAGGTGGCCGGTGTCCTGCGTGACGCGGTGCTGCCGCACTTCCAGGACGAGCTGGACGGCTACGGTCTGGAGGCGGCGGCCGCCTACCGCCCGGAGGCGCCCGGGGCCGGGGTCGGCGGTGACTGGTACAAGGCCCGCGGGCTGCCCGACGGGCGCCTGCTGCTGGCGCTGGGCGATGCCCGGGGCCACGGCCTCGCGGCGGTCACCCTGATGGCCAAACTCCGCTACGCGCTCGCGGGGCTCGCGTACACCTCGGAGCCCGTGGAGAAGCTGACGCAGTGGCTCAACGAGGTGGCCTGCGCGGAGGGCAGGGAGTCCACCGCCACCGCGATCATCGCCCGCTACCACCCCGAGCGCACCCTGCTCCGCTGGACCTGCGCCGGGCATCCCCGCCCGGTGCTGCTGCGTGACGGCCGCGCCGGTCAGCTGCCGGCGCCCTCCGGCGGGCCCGGGCTCACCCTGGGGGTTCTCCCGGGGACGTCGTACAACGCCACCGAGACGACGCTGGAGACCGGGGACATCGTCCTGATGTACTCGGACGGGCTGACCGAACGCCGCCCGGCCGACCCCGAGAAGGACACGCTCCGCTTCCTCGACGCGGCCGAGCACTGCTTCCGGGAGGCCGCGCCGGGTACCGGCCACGCCGGGCTCCAGGACTACGTCGAACGGCTGGTGGCCCGCCTGAACGGCCCGCACCGCACCGACGACGCGACGCTCCTGGCCCTGCGACGGCGCTGACCCGTGCCGGGCCGGTGGTTGTGTCAGTGGGCTCCCGTAGTCTTCCGGCCACCACTCACCGCCCGGAAGGACCGAGAAAGTTGACTGGCCTGTCCCCCTTTCCGCTGCCGTTCCACACCTCCCGTTCCCGGTCGTGCGCCGAACCCCGGACCGTGCGCGAACTGGAGATGATCGCGTGCAGCGCGCACCTTCGGGCGAAGCCGGGATGGTTCGAGAAGATGCACGACACCGCCATAGCCGCCAAGTGGACACGGGAAGCCGTGGACCAGGGCATGACGGAGGCGCAGGTGCGCCATGTGCTGGCCGAGCTCGCGCACTACGCACAGCTGCGGGACGCGCGTACCGGCGTCGAGGTGTCCGCCGTCGACGGTGTCTGGCAGTCGGACACGCTGATCGACGAGGAACTGCGGTCGCGGCTGCGTGAGGCGGTCCGCGTGCTGGAGGATGTCGCCGAGGACGAGAGGGACTGGCATCCGGGGTCGGACCGACAGGTGCTGGACCTGGTGCATCCCTCACTGTTCTGCCTGGTCCGGGACGTGAGCGGTGGCCCGGAGCGGGCCTGGGAGAACCCGGCGAACCGCGATTCGACGTACGAGTTCTCGGACCGGTTCCAGTGGCTGCCCACGGATGTCGACGTCAGCGCGGACGGCGAGGCCGCCTTCCGTTCGTACGTGAACAACGTCCACCCCGAGGACCACCGGGAGCTGGCCGCCGTCCTGCCGGAGCTGTTCACCCGCATGCTCCCGCTGTGGGAGAACGTGCTCACCGATCTGCGCCGGCCGCTGCCCCCGCGGATCGAGGCCGACCCGTACGGCTGGTACGGCCCGGAGCCGGACTACCCGGACGAGGACGACTACAGCGACAAGGAGGCGTACGAGCAAGCGGTCGAGGCGCACGAGGCGGCCCAGGACGACTGGTACGAGAACCGTCGTCCGGTCGTGCCGGACGCTCCGGACTTCACCCCGCCCGAACCGTGTGACGTGTCCGACCGGGTTGCCCTGCGCGGTCGCCGGCTCCAGGTCATCACCAAGCTGGCGACCATCCACCTGACGCCCGGGAAGCCCGAGTACGCAGGCGGTTCGTGGCACGTCGAGGGGATGCTGAACGAGCGGATCGTCTCGACCGGCATCTACTACTGGGACAGCGAGAACATCACGGAGAGCCGGCTGGCCTTCCGGACCGCGGTCGACGAACCGGAGTACGAGCAGAGCGACTACGACGGCGTCCGCGAGGTGTACGGCCTGGAGAACGAGGGACCGCTCAACCAGGTGCTGGGCTCGGCATCCACCCCGGCCGGCCGCTGCCTGGCCTTCCCCAACGTCCTTCAGCACCGCGTCGGTTCGTTCCGCCTCGCGGACCCGAGCCGTGCCGGGCACCGTAAGATCCTCGCGTTCTTCCTGGTGGACCCTTCGGAGGCGATCGTCTCGACCTCCGATGTGCCTCCGCAGCAGCCCTGGGCCGGGACCTCGACCATGACGCTCGAAGAAGCCAAGACGTACCGCGATGAGCTCATGCGGGAGCGCAAGTTCTTCGTGGACGAGAACAACGGGCAGCTGTTCGAGCGGGAGTTCTTCCTCTGCGAGCACTGAGCACGCCCTCCGGCTCACACCCGGGCAGGGGGTGAGCCGGCAGGACGCGGGCCGAACGGCCCGGGGATCAGCGCAGTCCGGCGAAGAGGTCGTTCTCGGGGACGGGGGCGCCGGTGGTGTCCTGGACACGCACGAAGGTCTCCATTCCCATCAGCTCACCGAACCGCTCCTTGCCCATCTTGAGGAAGAAGATGTTCTCGCCCTGGCTGGCGTGCGCGGCCAGGGAGTCGAACTTCTGGCCGCTGAACGCGGTGGTGTCGACCCAGGTGGTGATCTCGTCGTCGGGCAGTCCGATCTCCGCCATCGCGGCGGCCTCCTCGGGGTCGGGCTCCGGCAGGTCCCCGCCGAACTCACGCATCATCTCCCCGAAACGCTGCATCATCGAGCGCGGTGCCGTCGTCCAGTACACCTTCGGCGTCAGGTCGGTCATCTCCAGGGCGGCCATCGTGATGCGGTTGGCCTGAATGTGGTCGGGGTGGCCGTAGAAGCCGTTCTCGTCATAGGTGACGACCACATCGGGCCGGTAGTGGCGCATCAGCGCGGCGAGCCGCACGGCGCCCTCCTCCACGGGCGTCCCCCAGAAGGAGCCGGGCGCGTCGTTGGCCGGCCAGCCCATCATCCCGGAGTCGGCGTAGTCGAGCGTCTCAAGGTCGCTGATCTTCAGGACCTCGCAACTGGCCTCCAGTTCCCGGCGCCGCATGACGGCGACGGCGGCCGGGTCGTGCCCGGGATCGCCCGGCTTCACGCCTCCCGGCCCGTCACCGCAACCGCCGTCGGTACAGGTCACGAGCACCGTGCGGAAGCCTTCCGCCGCATACCGGGCGAGCACGCCCCCGGTCCCGGTGGCCTCGTCGTCGGGGTGGGCGTGCACGGCCATCAGGGTCAGCGGCCGGTCAGTCATCACACAGTCCTCCAGCGGAATCGGGCATGCGGTACGGGGACGCGACGGACGCGCCCCCGTCGATGCAACCACCAGGACCGGATCCGGTGTTCCCGGCGGGACCGTTCGGCCTGGCCGAAAGCCGTCGCCCGACCTCCCTGGCAGTGACAGAGTCCTCAAGGCGTTGGTGCACACATGTACGGGGAGGGGACGAGACATGGCTGAGGCAGACCTTTCGGCCGGCACGATCGAGTATCTGGACACCGGCGGTGAGGGGCCGGTCGTGGTCCTGCTGCACGGCGTCGCCATGGACGGCTCACTGTGGCGGAACGTGGTGGAGCCGCTGCGATCCGATTTCCGCTGTGTGGTGCCGACGCTGCCGCTGGGCGGTCACCGCCGGCCGATGCGCCCCGGCGCCGACCTCTCGATCGTGGGCGTGGCACGGCTGGTCGCCGAGTTCCTCGACCGGCTCGACCTGCGTGACGTCACGCTGGTGATGAGCGACTGGGGCGGTGCGCAGGCCCTGGTCTCGGAGGGCAGGGACGAGCGGATCGGGCGGCTCGTCATCACGTCGTGCGAGGCGTTCGACAACTTTCCGCCGGGCGTGCCGGGCAGAAACCTCTTCACCTCGGCGAAACTGCCGGGCGGCATCAACCTCGCCTTCAGGCTGCTGAAGCTGAAGCCGCTGCGCCGGCTGCCCATGACCTGGGGCTGGATGAGCAAGCGACCGGTCCCGCACGAGGTGATGAACGCCTGGTTCACCCCACTCTGGACCTCCAAGGAAATCCGCCGGGACCTGCGCACGTACGTACTGGGCGTCCCTGCGAGGAGCGAACTGCTCGGCTGGGCGGAGAAGTTGCGGGACTTCGACCGGCCCGCCCTCGTGGTGTGGGCGGCGGAGGACAGGGTGATGCCCCCGGAGCACGGGCGCAGGCTCGCCGAGCTCCTGCCCAAGGGCCGGCTTGTGGAGATCGAGGACAGCTACACCCTGATCCCCGAGGACCAGCCGGCGGAGCTCAGCGCCCACATCCGGTCCTTCCTGCTGGACGGCGGGGATGCCTCCGTCCAGGGCGTGTTTCGAAAGTAGCGCCGCCCGGCAGGCGGGACTTTCGAAACACGCCCTGGGGCCGGGCCCGTGAGGAAGACTGGCGGCATGAGCGAGGTCGTTTTCACCCGCGGGAGCGGCTGGATCCCGCGCGTGGTCCGCGAGGACGGTGTGCTGAAGCTGACGCTCGGGGCCGGGGCGGATGCCAATCACGAGCCCCGTACGTTCTCCTTCCCGATCGGGGAGGAGCATCTCGCGGTGATCCGGGAGGACCTGGGCCGGCATCTGCTGCTGTGGAGTGCGGTGCTGCCGCTGTGCGATGCCGCCGGGACGCGGGGCCGACTGGATGAGGACGCCGCCGTCGCGCTCCTGGACCCCGTCCTGCTCGCCGCGCCCGCCGATGTCGACGCGTCTTTCCGGCGCATCCCCTGGGACAAGGGCCGGCTGGTCGCGCACGGGGCCGGCGTCGACTTGCTGCAACGGGGCCAGGTCTGCGCGGCGATGCGCACGGCGACGGAGGCGTCCGACACGAAACGGGCCCAGGAGTACCGCGCCGAACGCCGTCGCGCCGAGCGCGGCACCGTACTCGGTCCACTCGACGCGGCGGTCCTGAGGTACACGGGCCAGTACCTGCACGGTGCGACGATCCCGAGGCGGCTGCCCGACGCGGTCGCCGCCGCGCTGCTGCCCGAGGTCATGCGGGTGATCGCCACCGCGGAACACGCGTGCGACGGCCTGCGGATCGGCCGCGATCCACGACGGGGCAGGCGTGGCACGGACAAGCGGGACTGGGAGCGGATGGCGACGACGGTCGAGACGGCCGTACGCCGGGCGCACCCGGGGCTCGCCGACGACGCGGTGCGCACTGTGGCCTTCCTGATGTGCTCGGAGGCCGTCGACCGCGCCGGGAGCACCCCCCTGGAAGCGTACGAGGAGGCCGCCGACGGCTGTACGGTCCTGTCGTTCACCGACGACAAGGGCGCCGAGAAGACCTGGCGCCCGGGCGGTACCCGTCTCGCCGCAGTGGAGTTCTGGGAGTTCGTCGAGGATCGTGTCGCGGCGGGCAACGAGGTCTTCACCATCGAGGACGAGGAGAAGGGCGAAGGGATCCAGGTCCACTTCTACGCGGATTCCGTCGCCCGGATCACGACCGTGCGCGAGGGCCGGGGCGGGGCGGGTCCGGAGTACCGGGTCGAGTACAGCCTGGTCGACGGGATGAGCGGCTACCGGAGCCTGGTGAGCGCCTTCGTCCGTGGCGGCTGCGCGGCGCTCGACGGGCTGGGTCCGTGGATCCTGGACCATGCCGAGTTCGAGCGCGCGCGTCGGCGGCGGGGCGGCCGGTAGAGCGTGCCGAGCTCAGACCGAGCCGCCCGGCCCCACCACCGTGAGCAGGTCCACCACGAAGACCAGGGTCGAGTTCGGCGGGATGAAGGCGGAGGGTGACTGCTTGCCGTACCCGAGTCGCGGAGGAACGGTGATCTCGCGCCGGCCGCCGGCCCTCATGCCCCGTACGCCCCGGTCCAGGCCCTTGATGGCCTTGCCGCCGCCCACGGCGAACTTGAACGGTTGGTCCTGTTCCCAGGAGGAGTCGAACTCCCTCCCGGTCGCGAATGCGACCCCCACGTAGTGGACCTGGATCACCCTGCCCGGCAGCGCCTCCGGCCCCTCCCCCACCACCAGGTCGCGGGTCGTCAACTCGGTGGGGGCGGGGCCCTCCGGTACCTCGACCTCGGGCTTGGCCGGTTCGTTCATCGTGGATCCCCTGCTTGTCGGCGCGTCTGCTTCGTGCGGTTGTGGACGGTCGCCCGCGAAACGCCGAACCGGCCGGCGATGAGCTGGGCGGAGCCGCGGGTCATCGTGTGCTGCCCGCCTCCCGGGCGTCAGCGGGGCCGGCGAACACCGCGGCCATCTTCTCGGCGGACTTGAGGCCCGCGCCGGTGAGCACGACGACGGTCGTCTCGTCCGGAGCGATCTCACCGGAGGCGATGAAGTGGTCGAGGGTCGCCGCGGCGACACTGCTGGTGGGCTCGGCGTACAGGCCGCGCGCGCTCAGGGCGCGGACGGCGGCGTGGATCTCCGCCTCGGGCACGGCGTACGCGGCTCCGCCGGAGCGGCGGACGGCCGCCACCGCCTCCGGCAGCCGGACCGGTCGGGCGATGGACGCGCCCTCGGCGATCGTCGGCACCCGCTCGCCGCGCGAGCCCGGGGCAATGCCGTTGAGCGTGTCGGCGATGGTCGCCCAGTGCTCGGGCTGCCCGACGAAGAGGCGCGGGCGCCTCTCGATCTGTCCGGCGGCGAGCAGTTCACCGAACGCGAGGTCGCAGCCGATGACGTTGCTGCCGGCGCCGGCCACGAGGACCACGTTGTCGGGCGCGGTGAAGCCCAGGGACTCCCACATCTCGTAGGCGACGGTCTTGGTGCCCTGGAGGAACATGGGGTGCCAGTTGTGGCTGGCGTAGGGAATCCGCCGCGACTGCCGGATCGCCTCCTCCGAGACCTCGTCGCGGGTGCCTTCCACGAGCTCGATCTCGGCCCCGTACGCCCGGGCCTGGAGGACCTTGGCCGCCGAGGTGGCGGCGGGGACGATGATCTTGGCGCGGATCCCGGCAGCGGCGGCGTACGCGGCCACCGCGGAACCGCCGTTCCCCGAGCTGTCCTCCAGCACACGGTCGACGCCGTGCGCCACGAGGTGGGAGATCATCACGGACACTCCCCGGTCCTTGAAGCTGGAGGTCGGGTTGAACCACTCCAGCTTGAAGTGGACCCGCCGCCCGGCCCAGTCGACCGGAATCATCGGCGTGCAGCCCTCTCCCAGGCTCACCCGCCGGTCGGCCGGAACGGGAAGGGCGGCCCGGTAGCGCCAGAGGGACCGCTCGGCGGTGTCGATCTGCTCCTGCCGCAGCCCCGTCAGCGCTGTGACGGCAAGGGGACCCCCGTCGTCGCCCCGCCAGCGCGGATCATCCAGCGGGTAGCGCCGGCCGGACCGGTCGCAGAGGACGGGGGTGTCACCGTCTGAAGGCTGTTCGTCGGTCATGGGCAATCCCGGCTTCCCTCGCACGCGCGCGCCCCGGACCAGACGCGTCATCCAAGTATGAACAGCCCGTCCGACGCCCACGTACGCGAGCCGCCCCCGGAAAGGCCCCCGGTCACCCCAGAAAGCTCAACCGCACCTGCCGCTCCGCGTTATCGACGTTCGTGTCGACCAACCTCCGTTAAGACAACCGTCACGTTATCCGGTCGCGCCCCCACGAATCGGTCGTCGAAGGCCTTCGCATGGCGGACATCACATATGTCCGCACCTGGTCCGGTTGGGCATAGGTGGCGTTCGTCCTGGACGTGTACGCGCGGATGATCGTCGGCTGGTAGGTCGCGAACCACATGCGAACGGAACTGCCGCTGGAAGCGACTCACCCACCCTGTGCCGCTCTGGGACGCGGCGCCCGCGGCTGCCATCACCCGGGACTCGTATCCAGTCAAGGAAGGGAAGACGCGACGGACAGTGGCCCGCGAGCAGGACGGATGGCTGCGGGTCTGCGAGTACGGGAAGGGCGGGGGTAGGAGCTACGCGCTGACCCGTCCGCTGGTCGACTGGTTCGAACAGGAAGACACCGTGCTCACCTGGCGCCGGCACCTGGCGGGTGGTTCGAAATCCAAGAGCTTGATGCTGTGCCTGGTCGACTCCGCCGGGGCCGTCCTGTGGCACGAGGGCACCCAACGCCCGCATGGACCGCTCCCTCTGGGAGAGCCCTACGCGTACGGTGGGCCCGCGTTGGAGGCGAGGGCGGCTGCGCAACCAGTCCCTGACGTCTCCCGCCGGTACGCACACCCTGGCTCACCAGGGCAACGGCGACCTGACTCTGTACTGCCACACCGAGCGCCGCGCCATGTGGTCGACCGGCACGGGTTGGGTGGACGGGGGATGGGCCGAGCTCTCCGAGGATGGTGTTCTCTCGGTCCGCAACACCCATGGTGTCTTGGTGTGGAGTTCCGGCCCGTCAGGTTCTGGGGCTCGCCGGCTCGTGGTCGGTGATGACGGCCGTGCCGAACTGCGTGACGTGGACGGCCGGTCGGTATGGTCCACAGGCACACACACGGCGTGCCATGGCCCCACAGCCGACGCCCCGCGGGGTGCCGTGCTGCACCGAGGACAGACGCTCGGACGGCACTCCCTCACCTCCCCCGACGGAAGCACCGTGCTCGGACACTGGGACGAACACCGCCTCGTGCTGTTCGGAGCCGACCAGACCTGGCTCTGGTGCGCGCACCTCGGCGAATCGGCCGAGCCCGGACTGCGGCTCGACGAGGACGGCATGCTGCGCGTTCTGGGCGACGACCGCCCACCGCTGGGCGGACCGGCTGACGAACTGCGAGTCGAGGAGGGCGGAGTGGTCCTGTGCCGCGCCGACGGCACCATCGTCTGGCGCGACGGTGAGGCAGTGGCCGAGCACGCCGCCGCCCCGAACCCGCCCGCACGGGGAGGACTCGTGAAGAGCCTGCCGGACACGGACGAGACCATGCTGATCCGCACCGACTTCTCCGATCCGACCGCTTGGCAAGCCCTGCTCACGACCGTCATGACACCGAACCGGGACGGCTTCCTCGCGAACGTCCACCCAGTGGATGATCTCGCCTATCGCGACCTGACGACCCCACAGATCCTCTCGGCCGCAAGCGAGCTGGACACCGGCCTTCTCATCGTGGCCGACAAGACCGCGCTCACATCTCCGGCGATGCCGCTGCTGGCCCTCCTGCTCTCCGACGAGAACGACGAAAGCGGGGAGAGCGAGGCCCGGCAGACGCACGGCCGGCTCAGAGTCGTAGCCGCAGAACTGTGGTCGGTCGAGAACAACATTTCCCTCGCCAACATGGATTGGGAGGACTTCGAGAACGCCGCCCACGACGGTGTCTTCCGGGGCTTCTGACCCTGGCAGGACCGATGTCGGCTCCCTGCGCGAGGACCAGCGCGTGCGGGAAGCGGTGGAGGCTCAAGGCGATGGTTCGGAACCCGCGCACCGGGGTGGATGACCAGCTGTCGCAGCAGGCGTGCACCCCGCCTCCGAGGTCCGCCTGGTCCGACAGACGGCCGAGATGAGGGTGTTTCACGCTGAGGACGCAGCGATCGGTCGGTGGGGTGCCCGCTCCGCGGTCCACGCCCTGAGGACTTCCTCTCTCGTAACCCTTCGGACCGAGGTCTCCTTTGTGGAGAACTGTCGGCGCGGCCCTCCCTTGTGTGCTGGCCCTTCACCGTCACGGGCTGTCGGCCAGGGGCCCACTCAGGTGCTCTCGTTCCCGGGGGAATTGCAACACCGGTGATCGGCGACGGGCACTCACCAGGCGGCCACGTCCGCCCCGCTCGCCCCTGACCCGACGCCCCGATATCACGTCATGGCTGAAGTGCTCGGCGATGGCCGCGAGCACCTTCGGGTCCATGAGGCGCCCCTTTCGTATAGGCCGGGTGGTACGGGCAGGTCAGGCGGCTTCGTGCTTGAGGGCGGGGCCGAGGAGGAGTCCGCCGTCGATGACGAACTCCGAGCCGGTGGCGAAGGAAGCCTCGTCGGAAGTGAGGAAGAGCAGCAGGGCCTGGGTGATGTCTGCGGGCTCTCCAAGGCGGGGGATGGCGAACGGCTCGGCCGAGTAGAAGTCGGAGATGGGGGCGTCGCTGCCGACGGCGGGCTCAGTGATGAACGGGGTGGCGATCACGCCGGGATGGATGGCGTTGACGCGGATGCGGTCGCGGCCCAGTTCCAGGGCGGCCGTCTTTGTGAGGCCCCGGAGTGCCCACTTGCTCGCTACGTAGGGGGCGTACATGCCGGCCCTGACGACGCTGATGCTGGACACGGTCGCCGCCGAACGGGCCGTTACGGCGGGGGCGTTGCTCAACACCCGCCGTCAGGCGGGCGGAGCGCTCAGCATCGCCGTCTTCGGCGCCCTGCTCGCCGGTGACTTCGCCTCGGGCATGCGCGAGAGCCTGCTGCTCGCGGCCGGCCTGCTGCTGGTCGTGGCGGTGGGCGCGGGGACGCTGCTGCCCAGGCGCTGACCGGGCGTTGACCCGGGTGCGGGCCCAGGCGCTGACCCGGGCGCGGGCCTCCCCCTGACGCGCGCGCCCCGCACCCCCCAGTCCCCCGGCGGCCGGAAATCCTCCGTACGGTCGCCGGGTTCCGCTGCGCCCGGTTGTGGTCGTCTACGGCGCCTGCGCCGCGCCCCCGCGCGGGGCGAGGTCGCCCACGACCGCCCTCTCCAGCAGGCCGATCGGGGGCATGCCGAGGGACAGCAGCGCGTCGTGGAAGCGGCGGTGGGTGTAGCGGTGGCCCCAGCCGGTGCGTGCCAGGGCACGCACCCGCAGGATCTCCGACTTGCCCAGGGTGTAGCGGCCGTACGTGGGCTCGACCGCGCCCCGCAGGGCCTCGGCGCGGGCGGAGCGGCCCCGCAGGAACGCGTCCGCCTCGAAGCGCGCGGTGGCCTCCTCGGTGGTCAGGGCGCCGGTGTGCAGGCCGATGGCGCAGGTCAGGCGGGTGACGCGGAGCAGTGCTTCGAGGGCGGTGCCGACGACGTAGCGCGGGTCGTGGTCCCGGAAGCCCTCCTCGGCGTACAACTCCTCCGCGTAGTGCGCCCAGCCCTCGACGAAGGCCGGGGACTCCAGGGACCTGCGCACGTCGCTGGTGAGGGCGCGCAGGGCGCGGCCATGGGCGTAGTGGCCCGGGGTGACCTCGTGGACCGTGATGGCGGGCAGTGAGGTGGAGCTGAAGACCGCGAGCCATTCGGCGGCCTCGTGCGGCGGCCAGCCGGGGTCGGGCGGTACGACGTAGTACCAGCTGGGCGCGTCCTGTTCGTACGGCGCCGACCAGGACATCATCGCCTGCGCGTAGGCGCGCGAGGCCGGGGCGGGGCCCACCTCGCACCGGCCGCCCGGGTCCGCGATCAGGTCGCGCGCGACCGCGAAGCCGGTGACCTCGCCGAGCAGCGCCCGGGCCGCCGTGAACACGCCCTCGGTGGTGGCCGGGTGGTCCGCCAGCAGGGCGGGGACGACATCGCGCACCCGCCCTCCCGGCTCAAGGCGCTCCACCGCGTCCTCCAGCAGGGCCCACAGGCGGGCGCGTTCGGCCTCGGCCGCGGCCGTCAGCGCGCCGGCGTCGTACGTCATGGCCTCGCCCGCGCCCAGCAGGCGCAGGAACACGGCCTCGCCCAGCGCGGCCGACGGGTCGCCCCCGGCCGCCGCCGCCTCGACGTGGGCGACCAGGCGGCGCACCGCCGCCAGGGCGGGCGCGTCGTCGGCCGCGTCCTGCACCAGGCCCCGCAGCGCGGGCAGGGCGGCCAGCGCCACCGGGGCCGGGACCCGGTCGAGCGCGGCCACCGCGTGCTCCACCGCGTCGGGCCAGGCCGCCAGGTGGCGCAGCCGGGCGCGCTGGCGCTCCCCGGCCGGGGCGTACTCCCGGTCGTAGCAGGCCAGGTCCATGGCGGCCAGGTGGAGCAGCGGGTCGCGGCGGTGCAGCAGGGCCTCGCCGAAGCGGGCGCGCAGGCCGTCCTCGTGGACCGCGAGCACCTCGGCGTCGAAGGGGTCGGCCGGGAGCGGGCCGGTGCCGAGGCGGGCGAGGGCCGCGGACACTCCGGCGGGCGACAGGTCCTGGAGGACGCCGTCGTACTCGTGCAGCCCCGCGTACTCGCGGGCGCGGGCGTGGTCGAGTTCGACGGCCGCCCTGACCCGGGCGTCCCGCAGGCCCGGCGCGGCCGTACCGCCCGCCATCAGGGCGCGCCGAGGCGCGTCGCCACCCGCAGCGTGCTGCGCACGTCGTCGAGGGCGGCCTCGAGCGAGCCGGGGTCGGGGGCCGAGAGCAGCACATGGCCGACGCGCTCGACGGAGGAGCGGGCCGGGGCGACCGCGTCCCCGGGTGCCGCCGTCACCCGCGCCGCCACGACGTGCGGGTGGGCCAGCACCTCGTCGAGGCCGCGGATCTCGGTGACGGTGCCGGGGCGGGCCGCGGGCAGGTAGCTTGCGGTGCGGCGCAGCGGGGCGGCCGGGGGGCCCGGCAGGTCGGCGCCCAGGGCCAGGCGCACGACCATCTCGTACCAGTCGATGCCGTACGCGTCGCCGAGCAGGACCATCAGGTGGTCGCCCGGCGTGCGCACGGCGACCTCCATGACCGAGGGGCCGCGGGCGGTGAGGCGGAACTCCAGGTGCACGATGCCGGTGCGCATGCCGAGCGCGGCAAGGACCTCGGCGCCCAGCCGGTCGACCGTGGCGCGGGTGGGGGCGTCGACCTCGGTGGCGACGCGGTGCGCGACCTCCACGAAGTACGGCGGGCCCGTGGTCTCCTTGGCGGTGAGGTTGGCGAACCACACCTCGCCGTCGCGGACGAGCGCCTCCCAGCTGTACTCGGGGCCCGCCGCTGCGCGCTCCACGAGGAGCCGGCCCTCGTCGTCCCTGCGGGCCACCACCTCCTCGAACGCGCCCTGGTCCATGACGAGTTCGACGCCCGCGCTGCCCGCGGAGGACAGCGGCTTGACGACGACGGGCAGGTGTTCGGCGGCCCAGTCGCGGCCGTCGCCGAGCCGGTCGGCGACCATGAAGTCGGGCTGGCCGATGCTCGCGGCGGCGAACCGGCCCCGCTGGAGCGCCTTGTTGCGCGACAGGACGGCGGCCCTCAACGAGGGTCCAGGGAGGCCCAGTTCGTCCTGGACGAGGGCGGCGGCCAGGACATGGGGTTCGCTGAAGGCGACCACGCCGTCAGGGCGTGCGTGGCGCACCGCCGCGCTGGCGGCCTCGTACCACAGCTCGTCCGAGCCGCCCCGGCAGACCGTGACATCGTCGGCGACCCCGGCCAGGTCCGCGGCCCTCGGCTCCGTCTCCACGGCGTGGACCCGTACGCCGAGGCGCCGGGCCGCTTCGAGGTAGGGCCGTCCGGTCATGCCCACCCCGACCAGCAGCAGTCTCTGCCCCTCCATGGGATGGATCACCTCTCCTTCGCGATGGTCCCGTGCGGCTCACGCGGCTCGTGAGCCTTGTGTGGCTCAGATGGCTCATGTAGCGCATGTGGCTTTTGTGGTTCATGCGCCGTCGCGGGTGGCTCGGGGGCCGTCTCGTGCGGCTCGTGCGCCTTCCCGGGCGGTTCGGGGGAGCGGATGCCCCGGGCGGCGCCCGCCGCGATCACGACCACCGCCGACCCGGCCACCGCGAAGCCCGCGGCCAGGGCCGCCCAGCCGGTCGTGCCGTTCCCGGCGACCGCCCAGGTGATCAGGGCCGGTCCCACGGCCGACGCGGCGCTGGTGCCCAGCTCGTACACCGACAGGTGGTAGGCGCGCGACTCCGGCGGCGAGAGCGCGTACGACAGGCGCCAGGCGCCGACCGACTGCCAGATCTCGCCCAGCGTGAGCACCAGGGTGGCGGCGGCCACCAGGACCGTCGCCGCGACCGGGCCGACCCGCGCGGTCAGCGCGGTGAGCAGGCAGCAGGCCGCCAGGCACCAGCCCGCCCAGCGCTGGCGCCTGGCGGCGTTGCGCAGGTCGTCGGCGCCGCCGCTCAGGCGCACCTGGAGCAGGATGACCAGGGCGGTGTTGAGGACGACGACGCCGCCGATGACCCAGGTGGGCGCCTCGGTGCGGGTCGCGATCCAGAGCGGGAGCGCGGCGGCGAGCAGCACCGAGTGCAGGAACAGCACCCCGTTGAGGAACGCCAGCGCCAGGAAGCGCGGGTCGCGCACCCGGGTCGGCGCGCGACCGTCGCGGGCGCGCGGGGAGCGGACGTTGGCGGCGGCGGGCAGCCGGGTCAGTACGGCCGCCGCGGCGAAGAAGGTCAGCGCGTCGGCGAGCACCAGTGCGGAGAACGCCGTGGTGTCGTCCAGGGCGAGGACCAGGGAGGCGAGCACCGCGCCCGCGCTGAAGCCGACGTTGCGCACGGAGGCGATCACCGCCATGGTGCGCACCCGGGCCGCGTCGCCCTCGACCGTGCCCACGATGCCCTGCACGATCGGCCCGCCGCCCCACTCGGCGACGCCGATGAGGAAGGCGACGACGTAGAAGACCTCAGGTTCGCGGGCGAAGGGGTAGACGCAGAAGCAGGCGCCGCGCCACAGGTAGAGGGCGACCAGGGCGCGTTTGCCGCCGATGCGGTCGGCGAGGCGGCCGGTGGGCACCATGCCGAGGAACCCGGCCAGGCCGGTCAGGGACAGGCCGATGCCGACCTGCACGGTGGACAGCCCGAGGGCGCGGGTGAAGAAGAGGGCCGATCCGGCGAGGAACAGGCCGGTGCCGAGGGAGTCGACGAGCGAGGCCGCGACGAGCCTGCGGGCGGGGCCGCCCGCAGGCAGCCACGACCGCACCGCTGCCTTGGGGTCCATGGGTCGCCTCCGATCAGCTCTCGCGCTCGGCGCCGATGCCGACGAAGCACATCAGGGCGGCGCTGGTGCCCCGGTTGTGCCAGGTGTGGCGGGTGCCGAGCTGGACGACGCAGGTGCCCGGGGTGACCAGGACCTCTTCGCCGTCATCGAGTTCGAGGTGCAGCTCGCCCTCCAGGCAGACGCCGTAGTCGACGGTGTCGGTGGTGTGCATGCCGGTGCCGCCGGGTTCGAAGACCTCCCACAGGCCCGGCAGCCGCTCGCGGACCTCGGCGGCGTGCTCCTCGGGGTCGCCGGCGGGCGCGGGCGTGGCGGACTGCGGCTCGTAGCGGGCGAACAGCAGCCGGGTGCCGCCGGGTCCGGGGAAGAAGGGCAGGGTCACGGGCGCGGCCGGTCCTTCGCCGACCCGGGCACCGCCGTCCGGCGTCCCCCAGGCCAGGTGGAAGCGCGACCCGGGCCAGGCGGCCACGGTGACGGCGGGCACGGGCCCGTCGCCGGTGACGGCGGAGGTGCCGTCCGCGGTGCGGGACGCCACGATGAGGCGGGGGGTGAGGGTCATCGCGGGTCCTCCCCGGGGGCGACGGTCACCGAGGCGAAGAGGTCGGTGAGGAAGCGTTCGAGTACGGCGGTGGGCGCGGGGCCCACGACGCCTGCGAGCGGGACGTCGGCGTCCGCGTAGGTGACGGCGGTCTTCACCGGTTCGTGCGGGGCGCGCTGCACCCAGCGGTGCACCAGCGGGTCGTCGCGGAAGGGCTTCTCGCCCTCGACGTGGCAGAAGCGCGAGCCCAGGGTGTGGCCGGGGACGACGAACCAGCCGTAGCGGGCGTCGGGGGCCGCGGCGGGTGCGGCGGCCGGGACGGGCGACTCGCCGGTGAGCAGGCGCAGGTGGACCGACGACATGTGCACGCCGGTGGCCAGTTCGAAGGTGTCGGACACGTCCGCTCCCCCGACGCGCGCGCCCACTTCGAGGAAGACCGGGCCGTCGGCGGTCTCGATGGCCTCCAGGTGGAAGGGGCCCTCGGTGATGCCGACCGCGCGCAGGCAGGCCAGCGTGAAGTCGACGGTGGCGGGCGGGGTGTCGACCTGTAGGGAGCCGAGCGGCGCGCCCTGCGCGTAGCCGAGGCAGGTGCCGACGTACCGGCTCGCCTGGACGGCGAGCGGGCGGCCGTCGGCGAGCACGCCGTCGACGTGCACGACGTCCCCTTCGACGAACTCCTCGACCTCGTAGTCGTCGACGTCCACGGCCACGGCCCCGCCGCGCACCGCTTCGAGGGCCTCCCTGGCCGTGGGGTAGGCGGTGACGCCCTCGCTGGACGCGCCCGCGAGCGGCTTGAGGACGGTGCGTCCCGTCCACTCCACCCCGGAGGCGAGGGCGCGGGCCAGCGGGGCGTAGCGCGGGGTGCGCAGGCCCGCGGCGGCGACGGCGGCCTTCATGACGACCTTGTCGCGGGTGGGCAGCACGTCGGCGACGCGCGGGCCGGGGACGCCGAGGGCCTCGCGCACGCGGGCGGCGGGCAGCAGGTCGTACTCGGACAGGGCGACGACGAGGTCGGGGCGCGGCAGGTCGTGGACAGCGGCGACGACCTCGGCCGCGGTGTCGCCGGTGCCGGGGCGTTCGAGGCGCAGGGCGGGGACGTCGGCGGGCAGGGTGGCGGCCCGCTCGGGGGTGCTGACGTAGGTGACCCGGTGGCGGGCGTGGTCGAGGTTGTCCGCGTAGCGCGCGAAGGGGTCGGGCACCCGGTGCATGACGAGGATGTGCACGTCAGGAGCCCTCCACGGTGAGCCGCAGCGCCCGCGCGGCGTGGTCGATGGCGGCGGCGCACTCCGCGGCGGTGTCCGCGACGGCGGTGGCGAGGGCGATGCGGCCGTCGATGAGCCCCTTGCGGGGCGGGGAGACGACGTCGCCGGGGCCGACCAGGGGTTCCAGCAGGTCGATGGCCGCGGGGAGCTCGGTGCGGTCGAAGTCGAGCGCGGCGATCCTGGTGTCGTCGGCGGGCGGGTAGAAGAAGCGGATCGCGGCGTGGGCGTCGCGGCGGGGCGCGGTGTCAGGTTCCGCCCCGCAGGCGACGTCGGCGGCGGCCAGGCCGGGGTCGGTGCCGGTGGCGCGAAGGCCGAGGTAGGGGATGAGGTCCCCGCCGACCCGGCCGTTGACCTCGATCAGCTTCGGTCCTTCGGCGGTGAGCCGCAGCTCGGTGTGGGTCCAGCCGTCGGTGACGCCGAGCGCCCGGTGAATGCCGGTGAGCAGGCGCAGCGCCTGCGGGTCGTGGAGCAGCGGGTCGTCGGCGGACACGCGGTGCCCGGTCTCCTCGAAGTACGGTGGGAAGCCGACCTCCTTGCGGCCCACGAACAGGGGGGTGACGCGGCCCCCGCGCACGACCGCGTCGACGCTGACCTCGGGGGCGTCCAGGTACTCCTCGACGAGGACCAGTTCGGCGAAGTCGGGGTTGTGCGGGACGTGGACGTCGCGGGTGGCCGCGAACTGGTCGGCCAGCTCGTCGGCGTCGTGGACCAGGACGACGCCCTGGCTGCCGCCCGCGGCGCGCGGCTTGATGACGACGGGCCAGCCGAGCTTGTCGGCGGCGGCGAGCGCCTCTTCGAGGCTGCCGGCGAGGGCGAACTCCGGCTGAGGCAGGACTGCTTCGGCCAGTGCCGTGCGGGTGGCGTACTTGTCGCGGCAGCGGCGGACCGCGTCGGGCGGGGTGCCGGGCAGGCCGAGTTCCCCGGCGACCAGGGCCGCCTGCACGATGTGCTCCTCGTGCCAGCTCATGACCCCGGCCACCGGCTGCCGGGCCGCGACCTCCCTGGCCGCGGCGAGGACGGGTCCCGCGCCCGTGTGGGGGACCGCGGAGTGGCCGGCCAGGTACGGGAGTTCCCAGGTGGGGGCGGTCGCGTCGATGAGGTGGACGCGGTAGCGGCCCGCGATGGAGGCCAGCAGGTACTCGCGGTAGCGCCGCAGCCCGCTGGTGATGATCAGCAGGAGCGGCCTGTCGTCGGGTCGTGTCAGCGTCATGCGGGGACGTCCTCGCGGAGAAGGGGGTCGGTTCGGGTCAGGCCGGCGCGCAGGCGCAGCAGTGCCCTGCGCATCAGCGGCCCGTCGTGCACGAGGGCGACGCGCAGGTGCCCGGCGCCCGGGTTGGTGCCGTCGGGCCCTTCGGCGGCCAGGTAGCGGCCGGGCATGACGGACAGCGCCTGGTCGCGCCAGAGGTGGCGGGCGGCGGCCTCGTCGTCGTCGACGGGCAGCCAGAGGAAGAACCCGGCGTCGGCGCGGCGGTAGCCGGGGACGTCGGCCAGCAGCCGGTCGGCGAGGCCCCAGTTGGCGGCGAGTGCGGCGCGGGCCCGCTCGACGTGGGCGTCGTCGTCCCACAGCAGGGCCGCGGCGGCGCACACCGGCAGCGGGGTGGAGACGCCGCACGCCTGGTTGTGCCGGGCGTAGTCGGCGACGGTCGCGGGGTCGCCGGTGACGAAGCCGCTGCGCAGCCCCGGTGCGCCGGAGCGCTTGGACAGGGTGTGCAGGACGAGGAACCGGTCCGGTTCCAGCACGCCCCGCTCCACGAGCGTGAGGTACCCGGCGGCCGGGTGGGTGAGCCACAGGTCGGTGTAGCACTCGTCGACCAGGAGCAGGGCGTCCCGGGCGACGGCGGCGCGGGTGGCGGTGCGCAGGAAGCCCGGGTCAAGGAGTTCACCGCGCGGGTTGCCCGGGTCGCAGACGACGACCGCGGCGACCGGCGCCCCGGCCGCGGCGACGGCGGCGCGCAGTGCGGCGCCCCCGCCGCGCGGGTCGTAGAACACCGGCCGCGCGCCGACGGCCTCGGTGGCGGCGTGGTAGGTCGGGTAGAACGGGTTGGGCATGACCACGGCCGCCCCGCCGCCCGCGCCGCGCACTCGCTCGACCGCGCGGGCGACCGCCACGGCCACGGCCTGCTTGGTGCCCGGGGTGGGTTCGACCGCGACGGTGCGCCGGTCCAAAAGTCGCCCCGCCGCGAACCTGCGGCGCAGCCACCCCGTGTACGCCACGCGCAGCTCGGGGGTGCCGCCGAGGACGGGGTAGCGGGCCCAGCCGTCGGCGTCGGCGAGGAGCGTGGCGTCGACGGCGCCCGCGCCGAGCCGGGACTCGCCCAGGTGGAGGTGGACGGGGGCGAGTCCGGCCGGGGCGTCGATGCCGTGGTGCAGGGCGCGCAGCCGGGCGAAGGCGCTGGCGAGGGGGGTCATGGGTCAGTCCCGCACCAGGTCGTTCAGGGCCGTCTTGCCGCGGGTGCGCTCGTCGGCGTACTTCACGATGACCGCGGCGTACGTGGCGAGGCCGGGGTTGCGGGGGTCGGTGCGGGTGCCGGGCACGACGACGGCGTCCTCGGGGACCTCGCCGCGGGTCACCTCGCCCGTCGCGCGGTCCACGATCGGGGTGGAGGCGCCCAGGTAGACGCCCATGCCGATGACCGCGCCGCGCCGTACCCGTACGCCCTCGGCGATCTCGCTGCGGGCCCCGACGAAGACGTCGTCCTCGATGACGACGGGGCTGTCGCCGATGGGTTCGAGCACGCCGCCGAGGCCCGCGCCGCCGGAGATGTGGCAGCGCTCGCCCACCTGTGCGCAGGAGCCGACCGTCGCCCAGGTGTCGATCATCGTGCCCGCGCCGACGCGGGCGCCGATGTTGACGAAGGAGGGCATGAGGACGGCGCCGGGGCCGATGTGCGCGCCGCGCCGGACGACCGCGCCGGGCACCACCCGGATGGCGGCCTTCTGGAAGTCGGCCTCCTGCCAGTGCGCGAACTTCAGCGGGATCTTGTCGTAGCTCTTGGGCAGTCCTGCGCCCGCCTCGGCGACGGCGTTCTCGCCGAGGGGGAAGGAGAGCAGGATCAGCTTCTTGACGAAGGGGTCGGCGGCCCAGGAGCCGTCCACGGGGTGCGCGGCGCGCAGTTCGCCGCGGTCGAGCGCGTCGATCCCGGCCTCGACGTGCGGGGCGAGCGCGGCGAGTTCGGCTTCGGTCAGCTCGGCCCTGCGGGCGAAGGCGTCCTCGATGAGCGGTCGGGAGTACATGGGGGCGCTCCTGTCAGGCGTGGCGTGCGGCCGGGAGGACGGGGCCCGGCCGGTCGGGGACGGTGGCGACGTAGTCGTCGTAAGTCTCGGCGCGGCGGATCTCGACGACGTCGCCCTCGCGGGTGAGCAGGAGTTCGGCGGGGCGCAGGCGGCCGTTGTAGGTGAAGCCCATCGCGAGGCCGTGCGCGCCGGTGTCGTGGACGAGGAGGACGTCGCCCTCGCGCGGGTCGGGCAGCGGCCGGTCGATCGCGAACTTGTCCATGTTCTCGCACAGGGAGCCCACGACGTCGTACGGGGCCTGGGCGCGGCCGTGCGCGAAGGGCAGGGTGACGTGGTGGTAGGCGCCGTAGAAGCCGGGGCGCATCAGGGCGGACATGGAGGCGTCGACGCCGACGATCTCCCGGCCCTTGCCGCAGCGGTTGACGACGGTGGTGACGAGGACGCCGTGCGGTCCCGTGACGTAGCGTCCGCACTCCATGAGGATCCGGGGCGCCGAGCGCGGGAATGCGGCGCGGCGGGCGGCCAGGACGGCCTCGGCGTAGCGCCGGAAGTCGACGGGCCTGTCGCCGGGGCGGTAGGGGATGCCGAGTCCGCCGCCGACGTTGACGTAGTCCAGCTCGATGCCGACCTCTTCGGCGATCCGCGCGCCGAGTTCGACGACGTCGGTGGCGGCGCGTGCGGCGCGGTCCACGTCCAGTTCGTTGGCGCAGGTCATGCCGTGGATGCCGAACCGGCGGGCGTCGCGCGCCTTGGCCTGCCGGTAGGCGTCGGCGAGCTGGTCCACCGGCACGCCGAACTTGGTGGCCCGCGCGTCGCCCATGAGGCGGGACCCGGCCGCGAGGCCGTGCGGGGAGACGCGGAAGGCGACCGTCTCGGGCAGCGGGTCGGTGCGGTCCAGGGCGGTGCGGTCGTCGAAGGTGATCAACGAACCGGTTTTGATAGCGAGTTCGAACTCGGCGCGGGTGGTGTTGTTGGAGGTGAACACGGTGTCGCCGGGGCCCGCGCCGAGGCTGGCGGCGAGTTCCAGCTCGACCGGGGAGGCGCAGTCGAGGCCGCTGCCCTCGGCGAGCAGCAGGGCCAGCACATGCGGGTTGGGCAGCGCCTTGACCGCGAAGTACTGGCGGAACGGCTCGCCCGCGAAGGCGTCCGTCATGGCGCGGTAAGTGTCGGCGATGCCCGCGGCGTCGTAGACGTGGAAAGGCGTTCCGTAGGCGGCGACCATGTCCCCCAGCAGGGGTTCGAGGCGCGCGGCGAAGGCGTCGGGTATGGGCACGGGTTCCCCTTTACGGCACGCGGGCGATGCAGATGGTGCGGTTGCGCATGCCGCTGACCGGGCGCAGGTAGGGGAAGTAGTAGCTCTCCACGGCGCGGTAGCCGCGGTCCTCCAGGCGTTCGGCGAGGTAGTCCTTGGACAGGTACCAGAAGTCCTCGACGCGCTGGTGTGGGGCGAAGCGCGCCTCGCGGTCCTGCGGCGCGTCGTTGGAGAAGACCAGGTGGGCGCCGGACTTCAGGCCGAGGGTGGCCAGTTGGTCCAGCGCGGGGCCGGTCTCGTGCTCGGCGTCGAAGAGGTGGCCGAGGAAGCCGTCCGCGTAGACGATGTCGGTGCCCGCGACGTCGGCGGCCCGCAGGGCGTAGTAGTCGGCGGCGAAGGCGTCGACGCCCTTCTGCCGGGCGAGGAGTACGGCCTCCTCGTTGAAGTCGATGCCGCGCACGGTCCTGCCGAGACCGACGACGACGCCCTCGACGGCGGCGTTGCCGCAACCCAGCGAGAAGACGCTGGCGCCCTCCTCGGTGAGGGAGAGGAGTTTGAGGGCCATGTGGGAGCGGTACTCGGGCACGTACGTGGACGGCGTGACCGAGTCGTTGTAGGCGCCGCCCTTCTCCCAGATCGCGTAGATGCTCTCCTCCTCGCCGCCGGTGGAGCGCTGCGCGGTGTAGTAGTCGCGCACCCTGGCAAGGTCCTGGTTCGCCTCGGTGATCATGGTGTCTCGCTTTCAGCGGTCGGTGGTGGCGGCGGTGTGCAAGTGCTCCTGGCCGTACTCGACGGACCGGAAGGGCTCCGGGCGCAGCCGCTCGACGAGCGGGGCGAGCGGTCCCGCGGTGGCCGGGCCGTACTCGGCGTACAGCTGGGCGGCCCGGTCGGCGTCGGTGGCCAGGAGCGTGTCGGCCAGCACGCGGGCCAGTGAGCGCAGGCCCGCGAGGACGACCTGCGGCTCCCCGGCCAGCGTGGCGTCCTCGGTGAGTTCGAGGGCGCCGAGCCGGACGAAGTAGGACAGCTGGAGGAACATGCCGTCGCTGTCGGGGAAGTGGCCCAGACCCCGGTCGGTGTAGCGCAGGCACTCGGCGAGGTAGTACGCGACGCAGTCGGCCGGGTCGATGCCCATCCGGGGCGCCCAGACGTCGGCGAGGATCAGGATGCCGAAGACGTCGGCTGCGACCTCCTGGAGGACCACGGAGGCCCAGCGGTCGGCCGTGTTCAGGGCTTTGTAGTCGGTTGCGCGACGGTGCGCGAAGTGGCCCAGTTCGTGGCTGAGGACGCCGAGGGTGGGGATGGCGGCGAACCGCGCTGCCGCCGGGTCGAAGTCCACGCCGACATCGAGGAAGCGGCGGGCGAGGGGGGCGGAGACGGTTTCGAGCAGGGCGCGGTGGGTGTTGGCGAAGTAGTACGTCTTCTTGAACGGGGAGTACTTCACCCCCTCGTCCTCGGGCAGGAAGTAGGCGATGTGCTTGGGGTGGAGGTTGCCCTCGCCCGCCATGAAGAACAGTTCGGCGGCCCCGAAGGCCGGCAGGTCCCCCAGGCGCAGGTCGGCGTGGAGGCCGCGCAGGTGGGCGGCCACCTCGTCGCGGTCGGCGAGGGCCTCGGCGACCAGCGCCTGGCGGGTGTCGTCGGTGCGACAGCCGAAGGCGGTGGGCAGGCCGCGCACCTCCTTGCCGTACCAGGTGGAGACCTGGCCAGCGACGAGCGTCACCTCCTCTTCCAGGGCGGCGAGTTCGCGCAGGATGTCGTCGTCGTAGCCGTCCTGGACGGCGTTGGCGCGCAGTTCGGCGGCGCGCCGGTCGGCCTCGCCCGGCAGGTGCTTGGCCACGCCGCGCACCGCCTCGGCGATCGCCATCGGTTCGTTGAAGCGGCGGCGGGCGGGGATGCCGATCTCCTTGACGCGCTGCCACTCGGCCTCCACGGCCCCGCGCAGGCCCGCCAGGGCCCGGCGGAAGCCGTCGCCGAGGTCGGGGGTGGCCGCGGCGAGGTCGAGGCAGCCCAGGGCGTAGGAGGCCGCAGGCGGCCAGAAGGCGCTGCGGTGGGTGCGGTACGAACCGGCCCTGGCGAGGTTGGACGGGTAGTCGAACCGGTCCGGCATCGGGTGTTCAGGCATGTCAGTCACCGTTGTGGTCCCGTTCTGGTCGGTCACCCTGCTGGATTCGGGTGCGGGGGCGGGGTCCGTCCCCGCACGCGCTCATGCGTCCGGGGAGGGCGGCGTGTGGCGCGGGGGCGGTTGCGCGCGGGGGGGCGTGGGCGGGGGCTGCTACGCGCGGGTCCTGGCCCGGTGGTCGGCCAGGACGAGGGCGGCGCCCTTCTCGCCGATCATCATGCTCGCGGCGTTGGTGTTGCCCGAGACCATGGCGGGCATGACCGAGGCGTCGATGACGCGCAGGCCGTGCAGTCCGTGCACCCGCAGGCGGGCGTCGACGACCGCTCCCGGGTCGTCGCCCATCCGGCAGGTGCCCACCGGGTGGTAGGAGGTGTCGCCGTTGCGGCGCGCGTAGTCGAGGAGTTCGTCGTCGGTGCGAACCTCGCTGCCGGGCAGCAGCTCGAACGCCCGGTACGGGTCCATGGCCGGCTCCTCGATGATGCGGCGGCCGATGCGCATCCCGGCGACCAGGGCGGCCCGGTCGGCCTCGGACTCCAGGAAGCGGGTGCGGATCGCCGGCGCGGTCAGCGGCTGCCGGGAGCGGATGTGGACGGAGCCCTTGGACTTGGGGCGCAGCGGGTAGACGCCGAGCGTCATGCCGGGCGCCGTGTCCAGGCGGCGGCTGCGACCGCCGCCGTAGCTGGCGGGCGCGAAGTGGAACTGCAGGTCGGGACGGGTCAGCGCGGGGTCGGAGCGGACGAATCCGTGGCCGAGGGCGATCGGCAGGCTCAGCAGGCCGCGCCGTTCGCGGGCGTAGCGGCCGAACTCGCGGACCAGGCCGAGTCCGCGGGAGCGCTCGTTGAAGGTGATCGGGCGCCGCACCCGCCAGCGCAGCCGGGAGGCGAAGTGGTCGCGGAAGTTCTCGCCGACGCCCGGCAGGTGGTGCGCCACGGGCACGCCGACGTCGGCGAGGTGGTCCGCGTCGCCGATCCCGGAGAGTTCGAGGAGCTGCGGGGACTGCACGGCCCCGGCGCTGAGGATCACCTCGTGGGCGGCGTCGGCGGTGTGCTCGGTGTCGCCGCGCCGGTAGGAGACGCCGACGCAGCGCCTGCCCGCCAGGCGCAGGGCGGTGACGTGCGCCTCGGTGACCAGGGTGAGGTTGGGGCGGGTGCGGGCGGCCTTGAGGTAGGTGCCCGCGGCGGAGGAGCGGCGGCCCTCCTCGTGGTTGACCTGGTAGTAGCCGAAGCCCTCCTGGTCGCCGCAGTTGTAGTCCGGGTTCTCGGGGTGGCCCGCCTTGACCGCGGCGGTGAGGAACGCGTCCGTCAGCTCGTCGCGGTCGCGCGGCAGCCCGACGGCGATGCGCCCCTCGCGGCCCCGGCTCGCACCCTCGATGCCGGTGACTCGCTCCATGCTGCGGAAGTGCGGCAGCACGCCCTCCCAGGACCAGCCGGGGTTGCCCAGGGCCTCCCAGTCGTCGTAGTCCTCGCGCTGGCCGCGCACGAAGATCATGCCGTTGATCTGGTTGGAGCCGCCCAGCAGGCGCCCGCGGGGGATGCCGACGCTGCGGCCCTCGATGGTCGGGTCGGCGTCGGTCTCGAAGCACCAGTCGTACTTCGGGTTCCCCATCAGGATCGTCTCCGCGGCGGGGACGTTGAGCAGCGGGCTGCGCCGTTCGCTGCCGGACTCCAGGAGCAGGACGCGGACGGAGGGGTCCTCCGTGAGCCGCCCGGCGAGCACGCAGCCCGCGGCGCCCGCGCCGACGACGATGAAGTCGTACGTCACCGGTGCCCGCCCCCTCACGCGGCCGAGGCCGCGCCGGCGCGACGACCCGTGATCGTCGTGCGGTGCAGCAGGCGGCGGTGGTTGACGTGGTCGTACGGGGTGGCCCGGTGCATCGCGCTGCGGTTGTCCCACAGGACGATGTCACCGACCTGCCACTGGTGGCGGTAGGTGAACCGGGGCTGGACCGCGAACTCCTGGAGGAACGTGATCAGCGGGGCGCTCTCGTGCTCGGAGAGGCCCTCGATGCGCCAGGGCACGTTGCCTCCCGCGTAGAGCGCCTTGCGGCCGTTCTCCTCGTGGACGCGCACCAGCGGGTGCGAGACGTCGGCCCACTCGGCGCGCTCGCGCTCGGTGGGCGCGGGGCGGTCGGGGTAGTTGTAGGGCCGGGACTGGACGCGGCTGATGACGACCCGCAGGTCGGCGATGCGCTCCTTGACCCGCTCCGGCAGCGCCTCGTACGCGGCGAACATGTTGCCGTACCAGGTGTCGCCGCCGGCGGGCGGTATCTCGCGGGCGTAGAGCATGGAGCCCACCGGCGGGTCGGTCAGGTAGGCGCCGTCGCTGTGCCAGACGCGCCCGCTGTAGGCCGAGCCGATCGGCTTCCCGTCCTTGGTGAGGTTGGACAGGATGAGGATCTCAGGGTGCTCGACGTCGTTGAACTGCGAGCGGGTGTAGGCGAACACCTCGCCGAAGTTCCGGGTGAACGCGATGTGCTGCTCCGGGGTCATGTCCTGGCCGCGGATGAGCAGGATGGTCGTGTCGATCCAGGCCCGGTGGATGCGGTCGGCGTCGCGGTCGGACAGCGGCCGGGCGACGTCGAGGCCGCGGACCTCGGTGCCGATGCCGTCGGTGATGGGGACCAGTTCGAGCATGAAGGGGTACTCCCTGGGGTGGGCGGTCGATACGTCGGCGGGGCCTGGGTCAGGGGAGGGACACCTGGTACTCCTCCATCCAGCGGCGCAGTTCGACGAGCTGGATCAGCAGCGCGGCCTGGTTGGAGCCGCCGGGCAGCTCGCCGTGGACGGCGCCCGCGGAGATCTGCGCGATGAGCCCGTTCGTGCGCCCGGTGTCGAACAGGTCCTTCAGCGGCGAGGCGTCGTCGTTGACGATCCAGGTCGCCTCGCGGACCAGGGCCCGGTCGTAGTCGGGGTTCTGCACGTGCGGGTAGGCGCTCTTCTTGCGGTGGACGGTGGCGGGCGGCAGGACGTCCGCCATGGCCGCCTTGAGCAGTCCCTTCACGCCGCCGCGCGACTTCAGCTCCCAGGGCACGTTCCACACGTACTGGAGCAGCCGGTGGTCGCAGAAGGGCACCCGGACGTCGAGCCCGTGGGCCATGCTCATGCGTTCCTTGCGGTCCAGGATCACCGAGAGCGGTCCTGACAGGCCCAGGAAGAAGACCTCCCGCAGGCGGGCGTCCGCGGCGCTCTCGCCCGCGAGCCGGGGCACGCGCGCGAGGGTGTCGGCGTAGCGGGCCCGCTCGTCCTCCTCCGGGTCGATCGCGGCGAGCAGGTCGGGGACCAGGTAGCGGGAGAGCTTCGGTCCGTCGAAGAGCCACGGGAAGCGGTCGGCGCCCAGCACCTCGGGCTTGGTGAAGTACGGGTAGCCGCCGAACACCTCGTCGGCGGCCTCGCCGGTCAGCGCGACGGGGCAGTTGTCCCGGATCCGCTGGAAGATCAGATACATCGAGGCGTCGAACTGGCCCCAGCCCGGCAGGTCGCGGGCCCGCCGGGTGGCGGGGATGACGTCCAGCAGGTCCTGCACCGACGCGGTGAGCGTGGAGTGGCGGGTGCCGAGGAACGCGGCGGCCTGCGCAGCGTAGGGTGCGTCGATGTCCGGGCGCAGCTCGGTGGCCACGAAGTGCTTGGGGTCGCTCTCGAACTCCACGCAGAACGTGGCGAGTTCGCGGTTCGGGTCGTCCTTGCGCAGGGCGTCCGCGGCGAGGGCGGCGACGGAGGTGGAGTCGACGCCGCCGGAGAGCATCGCGCCGAGCGGCACGTCGCTGGTGAGCTGGCGGCGCACGGTGTCGTCGAGGAGTTCGCGCACGCGGCGCGCGGTCTGCTCGAAGGTGTCGTGGTGCGGCTCGCTGACCAGCTGCCAGTAGCGGCGCCTGCTGGACCCGGTCTCGCCGTACGTCACGACGTGGGCGGGCTCCACCTCGTACAGGTCCTTCAGCGGCGTCTCGCCCGGCCTGGCCAGCCTGGGCTGGAGGACGACCGGCAGCGCGGAGAGGTCGAGGCGGGGCCGGAAGAGGGGGTTGGCGAGGATGCCCTTGGGCTCGGAGGCGAAGAGGACGCCGCCGTTGTAGGGGTGGTGGTAGAGCGGTTTGACGCCCATCCGGTCGCGGCCCAGGTGCAGGCGGCGGGTGCGGCCGTCCCAGATCGCGAAGGCGAAGGCGCCGTTGACCCGTTCGACGAAGTCGGTGCCCCACAGCAGGTAGGCCCGGAGCAGGGCCTCGGCGGTGGCGCCGCCGCGCGGCGCGCCCCCGGCCGCCTCGATGTCGCGGCGCAGTTCGTCGCCGTTGTAGACCTCGCCGGTGTGCGCCGCGTACACGGTGGCGCCACCCAGGGTGACGCGTGCGGGGCGCACCGCTTCGGGGTGTCCGGTGACCAGGCCGCGGTGCCCGATGGCGGCGTGCCCGTCGATCCAGACGTCCTCGGTGTCCGGGCCGCGGTGGAGCATGGTCCGCGTCATCGAATGCAGCAAGCTGTGCTGGTCGCCCAGTTCGCGCCGGAAGTCGATCCAGCCCACCACGCCACTCATTCGTTTCACCTCCAGGAAGTACGAAGAAAGCTTCGGCAGTTCGGCAGTTCGGCAGTTCGGCGGCGCGGGGACGCCGGGGGTCGGCACAGCGGTCGTGGACAGCAGGCGGGGACGGCCGGCGGGGACGGCGCCGGGCCGGGGGCGCCGGGCGAGGGGGTCGGGTGACTGCTTCTCGGCCGGTGTCGGCGCCGTGGACGACTGTGCCAGACCGGGCGCCGCCACAGCTCGCCCGGCCGTGGGCATCAAGCTGCGTGGCAACTTGATGCCCGTGGAGACAAATCAGACATGCGCGGGTACGGCGACGGCCGTGCCCACCAGGGCGCCGCCGGGCCCGTCAAGGACCCGCCAGCGGCCGGTGAACCGCTCCAGGCGGACCCCCGGCCAGCTCCGGCCCCGGCACGCGCAGCACGGCGGTGAACGTCCCGCGCGTCGGATCCGGTGCGGCGGCGCGGTCCGGGAGGACGGCGCGGTCAAGGAAGCCCAGCCAGCGCCCGGTCAGCGGGAACCAGGCCTTGTAGACGCTCTCCCTGGCGCTGAACAGGACGCTGTCCCAGGCCACCAGGGGGTGGGCGCGGGCCAGGCGTGCCAGGTGCCGCCGCTCCTCGGCAGCGTCAGCGCCTCGGCCAGGGCGGTGCGCGCGCACGTCCGTACGGTGGCGAACTCGCGGCGGCGCTCCTCGCTGGCGGCCAGGTCGGCCGGCGCGCGCTCCTCGGGGAACAGCTCGGCGTCCGGGGGGCCCTCGAAGGCCTCGGCGAGTTCGGCGCCGGGGAGCAGCAGCCCGGCCGGCGGCCCGTGGCGGGCCGGGGTCACCCGCGGGTGCCGGCCCCCACGCGCGCCCCGCGTCCCGCGGCGAGGTCCGGGGCGAGGAGTGCGGGCGCACCGTCGCCGCGGCCCATCAGGCGGACGAGCAGCGGGCCGGTCATGACGGTGGTGACGACGGCCATGACGACGAACAGGGAGTACAGGCGCTCGTCGACGAGGCCCGCTTCGAGGCCGACGCCGAGCGCGACGAGTTCGGTGAGCCCCCGGGTGTTCATCAGGCTGGCCAGGACCGCGGAGCCGCGGGCCGGGACGCCCTGGGAGCGGGCTCCGAGCCAGGTGCCCGCGAACTTGCCCGTGACCGCCACGACCATGATCCAGGCGAGCTGGACGAGTCCTTCTATGCCGATGCCGGAGAGGTCCACCTTCAACCCGGCGACGATGAAGTACACCGGCAGCAGCAGCGTGGTGGTGTGCTCGGTGCGGCGCAGCAGCCCGTCGTGGGCGGCGGTGTGCAGCCGGGGCATGGCGAGCCCGAAGAGGAACGCGCCGATCACGAAGTGCAGTCCGAGCAGCTGGGTCACGGCCGCGGAGCCCAGGGCGCCGCTGACGACGACGGTGACGTCACCGGCGGACAGGGGCGTGCCGCTCCCCCGCCGGGCCAGGTACCGGGCGAGCAGCGGCCGTACGCCGAGGAAGAGCACGAGGGCGTAAGGCAGGACGAGCAGGACCAGCCAGGGGTGGGCGCCGCCCGCACCGGCCAGGGCCTGGAGTCCGGCCAGGGTCGTCCAGGCGGCGAGGTCGCAGAACGCGGCGGCGGACAGGGCGACGGCGCCGAGCCAGGTGCCGTTCATGCCGCGGTCGGCGAGGATGCGGGCGAGGACGGGGAAGGCCGTCACGGACACCGCGACCCCGATGAACAGGACGAAGGCGGGGCGGTCGGCGGGGTCGTACGAGCGCAGCAGGTACGCGCCGAGCAGGACGCCGAGCGCGAACGGCACCAGCGTGGAGCCGAGGACGGTGGCGCCGGTGACCCGGCCGGAGCCGCGCAGCCGCGCGAAGTCGAACTCCAGGCCGATGACGAACATGAAGAGCACCAGGCCGAGGTTGGCCACGGCGCCCAGGTAGGGCCGCACCTCGGTCGGGAAGAGCGCGGCGGACACGGCCCCGTCGAGGAGGGTCGGGCCCAGCAGGACGCCCACCGCGATCTCGCCGGTGACGGAGGGCTGGCCGAGGCGGCGGGCGAGGCGTCCGGCGACCCGGGCGACCGCGATGATCAGGGCGATGTCGGCGAGCAGCACCGCCGTCTGGAACTCGCTCACGCCCGCCCCGCGGCGCCCGCGGCGGCGTGTAGCCGCGGCAGGAGTTCCCGCTCGTCGCGCCGCAGTCCGAGGCACGCGTCCGCGGTCCAGCGCGCGTCGAGGGCGCCGGTCACCTGGGCGAGGAGCAGGTGGTTCATGACCTCGGACGCGCCGCGCACGAGCCGGTCCAGGAGGTCGTCGGCGGCCGGGTCGCCGCCGGCGTGCCGCAGGTACTCCCTGAGGACGGTGCGCGAGCCCTGGTAGAGGGAGAACGCGGCGTGCAGGGAGGCGACGACGCGCTCCCGGGCGATCCAGGCGCAGGAGATGAGGTCCGCGGCGCCGGTGAGGAGTTCGTGGCTGTCGCGGTGCCCGTCGAGGAGGGCGGCGAAGGCCGCCCGGGTGCCCTGCTCGGCCCGCCCGGGGTCGAGGTCCTTGGTCGCGTAGGAGCGGAGGCGGCGCAGTGCGCCGTTGTCGAAGGAGGCCGCGATCACGTCCTCGGGGTAGCGGTAGGAGCAGAGCAGGCTGGCCGGGTTGTCGTCGACGACGTCCCAGTGGCCGGTGTCCGCGTCGTGGCCGGTGAGCACGATGGTGTGCACCAGGTGCTGCTTGCGGTACTCGGGGCAGTGCGGCCAGTAGAAGACGTCGCCGACGAGGATCGCGTAGCCCTCCCGCGCGACCACGTCGAGGAGGAGGTCGCGGGCTTCGGCGTACGACTCGAAGGCCGCCTCCTCCTTGACGACGCCGAGGTGCGCGAGGTCGTCCTGCCCGGCGATCCCGCTCTCGAAGTCGTACTTGGGGCGCTGCTCCCTGATGACCTGCCGCAGGATCTCGTCCGTGCTGACCAGGCCGCGGAAGAGCAACCGGTGCACGGGGCGGCCCCGTTCGGCGAGCATCACCAGGGACTGGCGCTGGTAGCAGTTGAGGAACAGCCGGCTGTAGAGCGTGGTGTCGTACGGGTAGGGGGTGTCCTTCATCGACCGTTCCTCGTCGGGGGGAGGGTGGGATGTCAGAGGAGGCGCGTCATGAACGCGCTGTTGGGGTCTTCCTTGTAGTCCGCGAAGGGCGCGCAGTAGGTGAACTCGAACTTCTCGTAGAGCGCGCGGGCCGGGGCGAAGAAGTCGGTCGCGCCGGTCTCCAGGCTGAGCCTGCGGTACCCCATGGCGCGGGCCTCGGAGATGATGTGGGCCAGCAGCAGCGAGGCCACGCCGGAGCGCTTGCGGGTGGGTTCGGTACGCATCGACTTGATCTCGGCGTGGCCCTCCTCGATGCGCTTGACGGCGCCGCAGCCGACGAGGGCGTCGCCGTCGTGCGCGGTCCAGAAGGTGACCTCGGGCACCCGCAGTCCGTCGAGGTCGAGGGCGTGCTTGCTCTCCAGCGGGGTGATGGCCCGCATCTCCTCGACGTGCGCCTGAAGGAACTCCGCGATGTCGCGCCCGGAGAGGTCGTCCACTGAGATCTTCATGCGTCTCGCCTTCGCTGTGTTCGTCTGCTTGGTCGTCCGGCCCGGTTCAGGCGCCCGCGAGCAGCCCGCAGGCGAAGAAACCTGGGGCCGAGGACAGGGCCAGGTACGTCTCGTCCGGGCGGATGCCGACCTGGTCGTGGTAGTCGGCCAGGTTGATCATCCAGTCGGAGTTGCCGCAGTGGCCATAGTGTTCCAGGGGGCCGCTGAAGTGCAGCTGTTCCCGGCCGATCCCGGCGATGGTCGCATTGAAGAGCGCGACGGGGCGGTAGAGGTTGGTCGGGAAGACCTTCGTCACGTCACCCGGTACGAGGTCGTGCGCGCCGAGGGCGGCGGCCAGGGCGGTCTGCGCCACCTGCTGGCGGGACAGGAACGAGTCCTGGCCGCGCAGCCCCGCGTGGTCCACGCCGACGGCCGAGGACAGCAGCCGTACGAGGCCGTCGCCGCGGGTCAGCAGGCAGCTGGCGACGGCGTCGCCGAACAGGGCGAACGAGCGGACGCGGTCGGCGTCGTCGGGCGTGTAGTCCAGCGAGACGAGGACGACGTTGCGCACCTCCTCGTCGGCCAGCAGGTCCCTGGCGTGGCGCAGCGCGGCGAGCGAGCTGCAGCACTGCTGGAAGGAGAGGACCACCGGTACGCAGTGGACCAGGCCGAGGGCGCCGAGGATCTCGGCGGCGAAGTCGGGCCGCAGCGAGGCGAGCCGGGCGTCGCTGGTGGCGAAGACGACGCGGTCCACGTCGGCGGGGCGCACCGAGGCGTCGCACAGGGTGGCGCGCACCGTCTCGACGACGTGGTCCTCGACGGGGCCCGCGAAGGCGCGGAAGGTCCCGCAGCCCATGGCGGCGAAGTCGGCGTCCGAGGACTGCTCCTGCCACAGCCGCTCGAAGTCCGGGATGTCATGCGCCTTGCGCTCCAGGGCACCGAAGGTGCACGCGAAGGAGCCGAGGCCGATGGTCGGGTGTGGTGTCACTGTCTCCCGTTTCCATGGGCCCGGACGCGGCGGGGGTACCGCCGCGTCCGGGTGCGCGGTGCCGTGCGCGTCACTTCGCCGCGGCGAGTGCGCAGGCGTCGATCTCGCGGACGACGGAGACGATGCCCTCGACGTCGCCCAGCCTGGACACCCACTCGGGGCGCAGCTGGACGCTGTCGTTCGTCTCCTCCTTGATGTAGTTCACGAGCAGCAGGATGATGTTGAGCGAGCTGATGCCCAGCTCCTCGCGGGTGGTGGCCCGTTCGACGTCCTCGCGGGTGATGCCCGCCGTCATGGTCTGGGTGGCGAGGAAGTCGGCGAACTTCGCGCGGCCGTCGTCAGCGCTCATCGGTCTCGACCTTCTCGAAGGGGACGCCGTTCAGGTTCTTGTCGAGGATGCGGTTGTGGCCGTAGGCGTCCTCGCCGGAGACCAGGACGCTGCCGTGGTAGTCCAGGCTGATCGTGTCGCCGAACTCGCTGAGGCTGTCGACGTCCTCGTAGACCTTCACCGAAGGGGCGACGTAGCGGGAGGCGTAGCCGAGGCGGGTGGTGTCGCTGACGTTGGGCAGCGAGCCGTGGATGCACTTGGCGAGGAAGATGACGAACTGGCCGGGCTTCATCTCCATCTCGAAGACTTCTTCCTCGTCCGGGTTCCAGTCCTTGTCGAGCTGGAGCTCGGAGTAGTCGTAGCCGAAGAAGTCGTGGGACTTGCTCTCCACGTCGTAGTTGAGCGGCTTGGACTCGTCGTAGTACCACTTCTTGTGGCTGCCGGGGATGTAGCGCAGGCAGCCGTTCTCCTTGCCCGCCGGGGAGAACGCGGTCCACACGGTGAGTTCCTGGGTGTAGGCCTGGCCCTCCTCGGTGTACTTCAGGGAAGGCGTGGCGTCCGTGGTGGTCTCGCCCACCACGAAGGTCTCCACCTGGTGCCAGCCGGTGCCCGCGTCGCCGGGCGCCTTCTTGAAGATGTTGGTCTTCCAGCACAGGATGTCGTCGCCGATCAGGCTGCGCAGTTTGTGCACGATCTCGGGGCGGCCGACGTGCGCGGACAGCGTGTCGCAGTCCAGGTGGCGGTCGTAGTTGATGACCGTGGAGTTGTGCGGCTTGTTCTGCGAGGTGACCATCTCGATCATGGCCTGGTTCCACAGCAGTGGAGCCTCTTCCTCGCCGTACAGGTCGAACGGGCCGACGAAGCCGTTCTCCTGGAAGAACTCCACCTGTTCGTCGGTGAGGCCGAGGAACTCGGTCTCGGTCGAGCTTTCAGACACGACGCTGCCCTTCTGTAGCCGGAAATGATCTTCTGCGACCGGAATGGGGGTACGGGGGGGATGGGGCGGGTCCCGCGGCGGTTCACGCGGCGGACGGCGCGCCCTGCTTCAGCTTGTTCTTGGCGAGCAGCCGGGCCGCGTTGCCGTGGAAGAAGAGGTCCCGGTCGGTGTCGCTCATCGACTCGGGGAAGGCCCCTTCCTTCTCCAGCTTCTCCACAAGGTTCACCTGGCGCCCCTGGAGCCGGAAGACCGGCCAGTCGGTGCCGAAGAGGACCTTGTGGTTGATGCCGCGCCCGAACAGCGTGCGCAGGGCCGTGGCGCCGAACGCCTCGTAGCCGCTGACGTCCACGTAGACGTTGGGGCGGTTGTTGCACAGCATCGCGACCTCGTCCGGGTAGTGGACGCTGCCGTGCGCCAGGACGAAGTCGACGCCGGGGAAGTCCTTGGCGGCCCGGTCCACGTAGATCGGCTGGGCGATCTCGAAGTCGAGGACCGGCGAGGTGGCCCCGATGTGCGAGAGCACGGGCAGGGAGTACCGCTCGCAGATCTCGTAGTACGGGTAGAGGGCTTCGTCGGAGAGCTTGTAGCCGCACGGCGGGTACAGCTTCATGCCGTCGAAGCCGTACTCCACGATCGACCGCTCGAAGAGCGCGAGCCCGTCGGCGCCCCAGCGCGGGTCCACGCCCACCAGGACCCGGAAGCGGCCGGGGTGGCGCTCCACGACCGCCCGGTGGTGGTCGATGAGCTGCTCGATGGTATGGGTGCTGTCCCTGAGCGCGTACGTGAAGTCGGGCAGCAGCAGGACGGACTCGGAGATGCCCGCCTCGTCCATCTGCCGCACCAGTTCGTCGCAGTCGGGGTCGGTCAGCGTGCCCGCGTGCATGCGCGCGACCTTGTCCCGGGAGACGGGCAGGCCCTTGCTGGTCAGCGCCACCGTCATGTTGTCCACCACGCCGTCGTTGAACGACCTCGGGAAGCACATCCCGGAGGCCACGTGGGTGTGGAAGTCGATGATCTTCTGCTTCTCGTCCATGGCGTCCCTCAGCCCCGCCGGACGATGTCGATGACGTCCGCCACCGATTCGGCGGCGACGAACGCGTCGACCCGGCCGAAGGCGTCGATGCCGGTCTTCTCCTCCAGGACGAAGACGATGCTCATCAGCGCCAGGGAGTCGACTCCCAGGTCGCCCCTGAGGCTCATCTCGGGGCGCACCCCGCCCTTGGCCGCCTTCTTCGGGATGGCGCCCGCGATGATCCGGCACATCTCTTCGTCGCTCGCTTGGCTCGTGTTCAACGTCCCACTCCGGTCCGTTCGGCGAAGACCCTTCGCGTGACCGCATTGCGGTCGATCTTGAAATTCCTCGTCAGCAGGCCCTCTTCGACGGTCAGTTCCGCCGAGGGCCGGAAGACGGTCCGCGCGATCCTGAGCGCGGACTCCCGCTTCCCGTTCGCCTCCTCCAGGTACGCCTCCACCTGCGCGACCCGGTCCGCGTCCGCCACGTCCTCGACCCAGACGACGCAGTTCAGCAGTCCGCCGCCGTCCGGCGCCGCGACCATCGCCCGCACGCCGGGGCAGGCCTTCTCCAGGGCGAGTTCCAGCTCCTCGGGGTTGATCTTCACCCCGCTGCGCGTGATGATCACGTTCTTCTTGCGGCCCTTCAGCCGCAAGAAGCCCGCGCGGTCGAACTCCCCGAGGTCCCCGGTGACGATCCGGCCGTCGCCGAGGAAGACCGCGTCCTGCGTGCCGACGCCCTCGAAGACGTACCCCAGGCACTGGGGCAGTCCGGTGCGCACGGTGATCTCGCCGTCGTCCGCGACGTCCACGCGCACCCCGTCCACCGGGCGCCCGGCGCTGCCGATCCGGTGCCCGCCGGGCAGGTTGAAGGCGATCCAGCCGATCTCGCTGCTCCCGTAAACCTCGAAGAGCGGTGCGCCCAGGCACTGGAACACCCGCACCGTGCGCGGGGGCACCGGGGCCGAGCCGGTGAGCATCAGCCGCACCCGCGACCCGTACACACCCGTCCAGCGGCGCCCGAGACGGGCCCGCAGCCGGCGGCTGGCCCGCCCGGGGACGAGCGCGTGCAGGGCCGTGGCCAGGAGGTAGGGCAGCCGCTCGCGCGGGCCCGCCGAGCCGACCCGGTTGGCGGGCAGCTCGAAGAAGGACGGCGGCCCGAGGACGACCGTGGGCGCGAGTTCGCGCAGCTTCTGGAGCATCCGCTCCGGGGGGACCACCGTCACGTCGGTGCCGTACCGCACGGCCGTGTACAGCAGGTACCGCTGCTGGAAGTTGGAGAACGGCATCACGATCAGCAGGTCGTCGTCGGCGGTGAGCCGCCACGCCTCGGCGGAGATCCGCATGGTGTTCTCCACCCCCGCTGCGGACATGAGCAGGCCCTTCTTGCTGCCCGCGGTGCCCGAGGAGAAGGCAATGGTGAAGGCGTCCCCCGGCAGGGTCGGTCGCGCACCGGCCGGGATGTCGCGCCGGACGAGCTTCAACGGCCGCGCGGTGAGCGCCGCGACGCCGTCCGGCAGCTCACCATTCGGCAGTTCTCTGGCCGGTCGTTCTCTGTCCGGCTCGGGCGCCCTGGTCGTGAGGACCGCCGCGAGGCGGTACGCGTCGGCGAGGGCCGCCAGCGCCCGGCCGTCGGCGCCCTGCTCCAGCGCCAGGGCCACCGGGACGCAGCCGAGACCGAGCAGGGCCAGGTCCGCGAGGACCCACTCGTAGGAGTTGGGGCCCGTCACCCCCACCAGGTCACCGGCCCGGCACCCGGATTCCCGCAACTCGTCCATGAGTTCCAGGACGTCCTTGTAAATCTCCGGGAAATTCCTCGTTACGAGTTTTCCGGCGAAGGACACGAAACGCATCCGGCGTTCGGGGTGCTCCGCCAAGCTCCGGTACAGGTCATTGATCGAATTCGACACGGAATTATCCCCAGCCGGTGTCGCCGGCCGGGGCGGCGGTCGCGGTCGCGGGAATTCCCCGCTGCCCTGCGGCGGAAACCTCCGCACTGCCCAGGACGGCCACGATGATCGCGATTCCCGCAGCAGTCACCTTGCCGAAGCGATTCACTGTCCAGCCCCTCACTACGTCCGTTGCCGCGCCCTGTCACCGGTTCTCGCGAATTCCGCCGTACCGCGCTGCGGGCCCGCTCACCGTTCTGGCATCAACGTGCCAGGAGCGCGGGCCGAGTAGTGGAGAACCGGTGGAGCATCAAGCTGCATGGCAACTTGATGTCCACGAGAAGGAAAGGGGCAAGCCGGACGAGGGGGAGTCAATCGGGCTGCGGCGTGGAGGACCGTGGCGACGCGGCGGCACTGGCGCGTCACCGCAGGTCACTTGGGCTGTTCCTGCAGAGCGAGCAGGTAACCGGCCTGGAAGCGGCTCTCGGCGTCGAGGGACGTCATGATCTCGGCGACGTGGCGCCGGCAGGTGCGTACGGACATCCCCAGGCGGCGGGCCACGGCCGCGTCGGTCATCCCCGCCGTGAGCAGGCGGACGATGGCCTCCTTGAGGTCGTCCATGATCTCCGGCTGGGCGTCGCCGTCGGCCTCGAAGGGCTCCGCGCTCAGCCACAGGCGCTCGTACGTCTCCACCATGAAGGCGACCACGAACGGATTGCGCACCACCACCGCGCCGTTGGGGTCGGCGGGGTTCGCGAACACCGCGCACTCCCGGTCGAACACCAGGAACCGCATGAACTGGTCGTCCAGCGTGCGCACCTGGGCCCCGCGGCGCGTGACCTGCTCCACGTAGGACTGGGTGCCCCGGCTTGAGCGGGCGGTGTGCTGGTAGAGGACCCGCATCACCACGCCCCGGTCGAGGGTGTCGTAGTCCCGCGGCGCCGCCTCGACCAGCACGTCCTCGCGACGGCCGCCGCCCGGCTGGGCCGTGAGGATCTCCCGGCCGGCCTTGGCCGACAGCTCGGCGATCGCGGCCCGCACGTCGGGGAGGTTGTCGATGGTCTCGATCTGGCGCCGGTTCTCGCGCGCCAGCAGGCTGGCGTCGAAGACCGGCGAGAACGACACCAGGCGGCGCCTGACCTCCTCCACCCGCGCGCGCCGGGTGCGCAGTTCGGACTCCAGGGGGAGCAGTACGCGGGTGGTCGCCTCGTCGGGGGACACGGCGACGAAGCCGCGCCCCGGCCGGTTCACCAGCAGGCCGAGGGCGACCAGGTCGGCCAGCGCCTCCCGGAAGTGCTCCTCGCGCACCTCCAGCTGTGCACACGCCGTCTCCACATCGAGCGCGTCCCCGTCACACCTGCTGGCGTCGAGCATGAATCCGTACACGCGTCGGAGAAGTCCACTGTCCAGGAACTCCCCCGGAACATCCTCATGTGTCTTCAATTTCCGCCTCCTCGCACCCATGGCAACTAAATGCCGTGCAGCAACCGGACACGGGGACGATAAAGCGCGACGGAAGATCCTGTTAAGGCGTGGTCCGACAGATGGACAGGCCCCCCGCGCAAAACGATCACGGGTCTCGCCGGTTCCGGCCAGGCGGGCCGCCGGGGACCGACCCGTACGGCGTCCGGGAGCGTGAAGACCCCAGGTCATCCGGGGGTCTTCACGGCCATGACGAAGAAACACTGCGAAATCAAGACACGGCCCGGCGCCGGACGGCAGGAAAATAACGGCCGGTACCCGTTGGGCGCCAGGATTCTTCGCGTACGGCGGGCCGCTGGCCGGACTTCACCCCCGCCGGATTTCCCCGCTGCCCCGTATCGGGGGCCGGGACGCCCCCGGCGTGCTTCAATCGGCTGCGCGCAAGTACGGGGGTGCTGTGGGGTGCGCGCTGCGAGGCCTGACGTCCGAAGGAGCCACGCCGAAAAACTGTACGCCCGCATCGCCGCGGACCCGCTCTGGTGGCCCGATCAGGTGCGCCGCGAACTGGACTGGTCCGGCGAGGAGTTCGCCGCCGCGCCGGCGGCCCTGACCGAGTTGCGACTGGTCACCGTGGCCCGCACCGCCCCCAGCGGCTGGACGGTGCTGACCCCGGACTCGGCGGTCCACGCCCTGGTCGGCCAGGCGGTGCGCACCTCGCTGCGGGTCCTGGACGAGGTGACGGGCGTGCGGCGCTCCGTCGAGCGCCTGGTCGGCACGTACCAGCCGATCCACCGCCGCAGCGCGACCGAGCCGCGGCTCGACGTGCTGCTCGGCGAGGCGGGTCCAGGGAGCCTTCCGGGAGAGGATGGCGTTCCTGAGCGCCTCGTGCGTGGCCCGGTCCCACAGCCCCTCGCAGAGCCGTACGGGGTGACCGTCCCCCCTGCCGAGGACGGGCCTGTTGCGGTGCATCAGATACCCGGGGGCGGCTTCCGACAGAAGGATGTTCTTCCGCGGGTGACGGTGCCCCGGCACGGTTGAGACGCGCGGCCTCGCTGCTGCCGGTGTCGTTGTCCGGATCGGCCAGGATGCGGCGGGCGACGTTCCGCAGCACTTCCGACGCATGCGGATGCAGTTCGACCTGATCGATCCTCCCTCCCATCACCTTCCGCACGTACTGGAAGCCGTACGACGACTTGCCCTTCGGACGGCCGGCGGCACGGGTCTTGACGGTGGCGTCACGGTTCCTGCGCTGGATCGCGCGCAGTTCCATCTGCGCGCCCCACGCCTCCATGGTGAAACGGTTTTCGTCGGCGGAGTCGTCGAGGTTCCAGGCTCCGTCGTGCCCGTAAGTGACGAGCATCTTCTTCTCGTCGCGCATCTTGTAGCCGGTGTTCAGGCAGTCGACGACGTTGCGGCCGAGCCGGTCCACCGCTGCGGCGACCAAGCCGTCGTACGGGCCCCTCTCGTCACGGAGCCACGGGCCCAGGCTGGGGCGGGTCACGGGATCGGTGGCTCCGGAGACCTCCCAGTCGTCCGCCCAGCCGATGATGTGAGCCCCGACGGAGGCGGCGGCAGAGAGCACGTTCTCGCGCTGGCGCTCAGGCGAAGACGTCGCCAGCTTCACGCGCGACAGCCGCCGCACTCCGAGCAGGCACTTGCCGCATCCGTCGTAGGGTCGTTCGATCGCATTGAGGTCCGTACCGCGCATTTCTTCTCTCCGTTCGAGCGCGCATGGTACGGAGAATCGGCGGCACGACCCACTGAACGATCTTGGTCAGCCCAGGAAGCTGAGACGAACCTGACGGTTGTCTTTAGCCATGTTCGTGTCGACCAGGCACACCGACTGCCATGTGCCCAGTTCCAGTCGGCCCGCGATCACCGGCAGGGTCGCGTGCGGGGGGACCAGGGCCGGGAGCACGTGGTCGCGGCCGTGGCCGGGGTGGCCGTGGCGGTGCTGCCAGCGGTCGTCGGCCGGGAGCAGGGTGTGGAGGGTGGAGAGGAGGTCGTCGTCGCTGCCCGCGCCGGTCTCCAGGACCGCGATTCCGGCGGTGGCGTGCGGGACGAAGATGTTGAGCAGGCCGTCGCGGCCGGAGGCGGCGCGGGCGAGGAACTGTTCGCAGTCCGATGTCAGGTCGGTGACGGTCTCCGTCGAGCCCGTCGTGAGGTGCAGGACCGTGGTGGTGAAGGCGGCAGAAGACATGCTTCCCATCCTGCCGCGCCCCGGGACCGAATCCGCTGAGCGACGGGCACGCGGGAAGTTCCGCGAGCCCGTCGTAGTTGGTAGAAACGTGAACGATATGGCGATGCGGTCGGTGGACGTCGTGGTGATCGGCGCCGGACAGGCGGGGCTGTCCGCCGCCTACCACTTGCGGCACAACGGTCTGGCACCGGACCGCGACTTCGTGGTCCTCGACCATGCGCCGGCCCCGGGCGGCGCCTGGCAGTTCCGGTGGCCCTCGCTGACGTACGGCAAGGTGCACGGCATGCACGCGCTGCCCGGCATGGAGCTGACCGGTGCGGACGAGGAGCGGCCCTCGTCCGAGGTCATCGGCGCCTATTTCGACCGGTACGAGCACGCCTTCGGGCTCCGTGTGCACCGGCCGGTCGACGTCGACGCCGTACGCGAGGGCGGAGGCGGCCGGCTGCTGGTCGAGACCTCCGAGGGTACGTACGCGACGCGCGCCCTGGTCAACGCGACCGGGACCTGGGACCGGCCCTTCTGGCCCCGCTACCCGGGGCAGGAGACGTTCCGGGGGCGGCAATTGCACACGGCCGGCTATCCGGGCCCGGCCGCCTTCGCCGGCCTGCGGGTGGTCGTCGTCGGGGGCGGGGCCTCCGGTACGCAGCACCTGATGGAGATCGCCGAGGTGGCGGCGGAGACCCACTGGGTCACGCGTCGGCCGCCGGTCTTCCGGGAAGGGCCCTTCGGGGCGGACCAGGGTCGGGCCGCGGTCGCCATGGTGGAGGAGCGGGTACGGCGCGGGCTGCCGCCGCAGAGCGTGGTGAGCGTGACCGGGCTGCCCGTCAACGACGCCATCCGCCGCGCCCGCGAGTCCGGGGTGCTCGACCGGCTCCCCATGTTCGACCGGATCACGCCCACCGGTGTCGCCTGGGACGACGGCCGCGGCATCGAGGCCGACGTCATCCTCTGGGCCACCGGCTTCCGCGCGGCCATCGATCATCTCGCCCCGTTGCGGCTGCGGGAGCGCGGCGGGGGCATCCAGGTGGAGGGCACCCGAGCCGTGCGCGACCCGCGTATCCACCTCGTCGGGTACGGCCCCTCCGCCAGCACGATCGGTGCCAACCGCGCGGGACGTGCCGCCGTGCGCGAGATCGTCGCGCTGCTGCGGGACGATGTGCCGGAGGCGCCGGTGGAGGTGCCCGCCTTCGCCTGAGGGCGGGGTGAACGCTCGCGCGCCTCATCCCCCTCCCGCTCCTCCACGGTTCCGGTTGAACTCCGCCACGTTCCGCTGCTGCTCCGCGTAGTCGTCCGTGAAGCGGGTGTCGCCCGGGGCCACCGTCACGAAGTACAGCCAGGGGCCCGGGGTGGGGGTGATCGCCGCGGTCAGCGCCTGTTCGCCCGGGTTGCCGATCGGGGTGGGCGGGAGGCCCTTGTGGGCGTAGCTGTTGTAGGGGCTTGCGAGCTTCGTGTCGCCCGTGGTGGTGTCCAGCGTGCTGCGGTTCAAGGCGTAGTTGAGGGTGGAGTCCATCTGGAGCGGCATCCCCCGGCCGAGGCGGTTGTGGATGACGCGGGCGACCTTGCCCATGTCCGCCTCGGTGTCCGCCTCGGCCTGGACGATGCTGGCGATGGTCACCGTCTGGTACACGGTCACGTCGTTGCGGCGTGCGCCCGCCGTGATGTGGTCGGCGCCGAAGTGCCGGCCCGCCGTGTCGGTCATGTAGCGCAGCAGGCTCTTCGGGGTGGTCGCGGAGGTGACCGGGTACGTCGCCGGGTAGAGGTAGCCCTCGGGGTTCCCCTTCGCGGCGGCCGGGAGCGGCAGGTCCGACGTCGGCGCCGCCCCTGCGGTCGTGCCGGTGGGTACGCCGAGGGCCTGGTCGACGGCCGCGTAGACCTGGGTCGCCCGACGGCCCTCGGGGATCACCAGGGTGCGGGCCGTCTCCTCGGTCTTCGGCCCTCGCGTGAGCAGGGGGACGAGCACCGCTGCGGCCACGGCGAGGACGAGGAGGGAGCCGATGAACAGCGTCAGGCGCCCGCGCCGGGTCAGGCGCCCGCGCCGGGTCAGGCGCGTGCGGCGGCGGGACGGGGTGACCGAAGGCGGGTTGTCCGGGGGCTCGTGCGCCATGCGGGCACGCTAACCCGCGCCGGTCCCGGCCTCGGGGAGGCCATGCCCGGCGGCACGCCTCCCGGTCAGCCCGCCACCGGGGCCATCTCCGTGTCGCGGCGGACCAGTGCCGCGTACCGGCCGTCGAGCCGGAGCAGTTCCTCATGGGTGCCGCGCTCCGCAGTGCGGCCGCCGTCGAGGACGACGATCTGGTCGGCGTCGCGGACGGTGGAGAGCCGGTGGGCGATGGTGATGGTGGTGCGTCCGGCGGAGAGTGCGTCGATGGCCTGCTGCACGGCACTCTCGGTACGGGTGTCGAGCGCGCTGGTCGCCTCGTCCAGGATCAGCACCGGCGGGTCGCGCAGAATCGTCCGCGCGATGGCGAGGCGCTGCTTCTCGCCACCGGAGAAGCGGTAGCCGCGCTCTCCCACGAGGGTGTCGTAGCCGTCGGGAAGCGAGGCGATGTGGTCGTGGATCTGCGCGGCGCGGGCCGCTTCCTCGATCTCCTCGTCGGTGGCGTCCGGCTTCGCGAAGCGCAGGTTCTCGGCGACCGAGGCGTGGAAGAGGTACGTCTCCTGCGAGACGACGCCGACCGCCCGGGCGAGGGTGTCGAAGTCGAGGTCGCGCACGTCGACCCCGTCGAGGGTGACCCGGCCGCCGGTCACGTCGTACAGCCTGGGTACCAGGTAGCTGAGGGTGGACTTGCCGGACCCGGTGGGGCCGACGACGGCCAGTCCGGCTCCCGCGGGAACGGTGATGTCGACGCCGCTGAGGGTGGGGCCGCTCGTCTCGTCGTAGCTGAAGTCCACGTGTTCGAAGCGGACCTCGCCGCGGATCTTCTCCAGGCGCACCGGATTCTCCGGCTCCGTGATGTCGACGGTGAGGTCGAGGTACTCGAAGATCCGCTGGAAGAGCGCGAGGGACGTCTGCATCTGCACCCCGGTGGAGAGCAGGCTCACGGCGGGGCGGAAGAGGCCCTGCTGGAGGGAGACGAAGGCGACCAGAGTGCCTATCGAGACGGCGGGCCCGCCGGACTGGAGGGTCATGCCGGCGGCCCAGTAGATGACGGCCGGCATGGCGGCCATGACGATGCCGATCGTGGACATCCGCCACCGGCCGGCCATGCTGGCGCGCACTTCGAGGTCGACCAGCCGCTCGGACTCCTCGGCGAAGCCCTGGGTGAGCGATGCGGAGCGGCCCATCGTGCGGCCGAGCAGGATGCCGCTGACGGACAGCGACTCGGTGACGGTGGCGGCCATGGCTGCCATCTGCTTCTGCCGCTGGGTGGTGATCTTCTTGCGTTCGCGGCCGACCCGGCGGCTGATCCAGACGAAGACGGGCAGCAGGAGCAGCGAGACGACGGTGAGCCGCCAGTCGAGCGCGAGCATGGCGACGACGGTGGCGATGACCGCGGTGAGGTTGGAGACGAGCGAGGTCGCCGTCGACGTGACGGTGGCCTGCATGCCCCCGATGTCGTTGGCGATCCGCGACTGGACCTCGCCCGTGCGGGTCCGGGTGAAGAAAGCGAGCGGCATCCGCTGCAGCTGGGTGTAGACGGCGGTGCGCAGGTCGTGCATGACGCGCTGGCCGACGGTGGTGGAGATGAGGGTCTGGAGCACGCCGAAGACGCTGTTCATCACGGCGGTGAGGATCATGCCGAGGGCGAGCAGCGTGAGCAGGCCGGTCCGCCCCTGCGGGAGGGCGGTGTCCAGGATCTCGCGCAGCAGGAAGGGCGAGGCGACCGACACCAGTGAGGAGGCGCCGACGAGCAGTCCGACCATCGCGAGGCGGCCGCGGTACGGGCGGAAGAGGCGGAGGATGCGGCGCAGCTCGGCCGGCGGCTGGGCGGCGTCCTTGGGCGGGGGTGTCCACGTGGGTTCGTCGGGCTTCATGGGCTCCTTCGTCGGACGTGCGGCAACGGGCCGGGGCGGGGCCGCCCGGACGCGGGGATCGCGACCGTGACAGTCGGGTCGAATGAGAGCATAGCTCATTGTTACCCATACTCACAATGAACCAGGTCCTGATACTGTTCCTCCCATGGACTCCCCCGACCCCGACGGCGTACTCGCCGAACAGCTGCTGCGGCTGACGCGCAGGCTCCAGCGCATCCAGGGCCGCCAGTTGGAGCCGATCGGCATCACGCCCGCGCAGTTCCGGCTGCTGCGCACCGTCGCCCATTACGACGGACCGCCCCGGATGGCGGATCTCGCGCAGCGCCTCGACGTGGTCCCGCGCGCCGTCACCACGCTGGTCGACGCCCTGGAGGCGAGCGGGAGGGTGCGCCGTGTCCCCGATCCGGACAGTCGTAGGGTGGTCCGGATCGAGATCACGGACCAGGGCATCGCCACGCTCCGCTCGCTGCGCGACGCGCGCCGGGCGGCCGCGGAGGAGATCCTGGCTCCGTTGACCGCCGGCCAGCGCGAGGTGCTCGGCGGTCTGCTGACCGCCCTGGTCGACGGAATGCCGGAGCGCCGCTGCTGACCGGTCACGGGACGCGGCGCCGGGCCGTCGGACCGACGAGCACGCCGAGGAGAACCACCATGCCGCTGCTGGAGCCGGACCCCGACACACTGCGCCCCGGGGCGGTGCGCCCGCCCTCCCACGACCGCGTCCCCGACACGCGGGCGCAGGGCACGCCGGAGGCTCTGCGCGCCGGTCTCACCGCCCTGCTCGGCCCGGAGAAGGTGCTCTGGAAGGTCTCCGACCTGGTGAAGTACGCCTCGGACGCCAGCCCGTACCGGTTCGTGCCCCAGGTCGTGGTCGTCCCCCAGGACCTGGACGACATCTCGGCGATCCTGTCGTACGCGCACGGCAAGGGCCGCAACGTCGTCTTCCGCGCCGCCGGCACCAGCCTCAACGGCCAGGCCCAGGGCGAGGACATCCTCGTCGACGTCCGGCGGAACTGGGCGGGCATCGAGGTCCTGGACGACGGGGCCCGCGCCCGGATCCGCCCCGGGACGACGGTCGTACGGGCCAACGCCGCCCTCGCCCGGTACGGCAGGCTGCTGGGTCCCGACCCCGCCAGCGCCATCGCGTGCACGATCGGCGGAGTCGTCGCCAACAACGCCTCGGGCATGACCGCGGGGACCACCCGGAATTCGTACCGGACCGTCTCCTCGCTCACCTTCGTGCTGCCGAGCGGCACCGTCGTGGACACCGGCGATCCCGCGGCCGACGTGGACCTGGCCCGGGCCGAGCCACGGCTGTGCGAGGGGCTGCTGGCGCTGAAGGCGGAGATCGAGGCGGACGCGGCGCTCACGGCCCGTATCCGCGCCAAGTACGAGATCAAGAACACCAACGGCTACCGGCTGGACGCGTTCCTCGACGGCTCGACCCCGGTGGAGATCCTGCGCGGCCTCATGGTCGGCTCCGAGGGGACGTTCGGCTTCATCTCCGAGGTCGTCTTCGACACCCTTCCGCTGGACCGGCGGATCTCCACGGCGCTGCTGTTCTTCCCCTCGCTGACCGCCGCGGCCGCCGCCGTCCCGCTGTTCAACGAGGCGGGGGCCATCGCCGTCGAGCTGATGGACGGCAACACCCTGCGCGCCTCCGTGAGTGTGCAGGGGGTCCCCGCGGACTGGGCGGGGCTGCCGAAGGAGACCGCCGCGCTGCTCGTGGAGTTCCGGGCCCCGGACGAGGCGGGCCAGGAGGCGTACGAGCGGGCGGCGGCCGATGTGGTGCGGCGGCTGGAGCTGGTCCGGCCCGTCACCTCGGTGACCAACGAGTTCACCCGGGACGCCCGCACCATCTCCGGTTACTGGAAGGCCCGCAAGGCGTTCGTCACCGCGGTGGGCGGTTCCCGCCCCTCGGGTACGACGCTGATCACCGAGGACTTCGCGGTTCCGCCGTCCCGGCTGGCCGACGCCTGCGAGGCGCTGCTCGCGCTCCAGGCGGAGCACGGCTTCGACGCCGCTGTCGCCGGTCACGCGGCGCACGGCAACCTGCACTTCCTGCTGGCCTTCGACGCGGCACGCCCCTCCGACGTCGACCGGTACGCCGCCTTCATGGCGGACTTCTGCCGGCTGACGGTGGAGCGGTTCGACGGATCGCTCAAGGCGGAGCACGCGACAGGCCGCAATATCGCCCCCTTCCTCGAACTGGAGTGGGGCCCGCGGGCCACCGAACTGATGTGGCGCACGAAACAGGTCATCGACCCCGACGGGGTCCTGGCGCCGCGCATCGTCCTCGACCGCGACCCGAAGGCCCATCTGCGCGGACTGAAGACCATCCCGAAGGTCGAGGCGATCGCCGACCCCTGCATCGAGTGCGGCTTCTGCGAACCGACCTGTCCCAGCCACGACCTGACGACCTCACCGCGCCAGCGGATCGTGCTGCGCCGCGAGATGATGCGCCAGCCCGACGGTTCGCCCGTCGAGACGAGCCTGGTCGACTCCTACGGCTACGACGCCGTGGACACCTGCGCCGGTGACTCCACCTGCAAGCTGGCCTGCCCCGTCGGCATCGACACGGGCGCCATGATGAAGGGCTTCCGGCACCAGCGGCACTCCCCGCGCGAAGAGCGGATCGCCGCGCTCGCCGCCAGGCACTTCCGTACGGCGGAGACGGCGGCGCGGCTCGCGGTCGCGGCGGCGAGCCGGATCGACGACCGACTGCTGCAAGGGGTCACCCGGCTCGCCCGCCGGGCGGTGCACCCCGATCTGGTCCCCGAGTGGCTTCCGGAGGTCCCCGGCGCCGCGCCCCGCAAGCTGCCGCGCACCTCCAGGCCCGGGGCGAGCGCGGTCTACTACCCGGCCTGCGTCAACCGCATCTTCGGCAGCCCGGACAGCCATCGCGGTCCGTCGCTGCCGCAGGCCGTGGTGGCCGTGTCGGCCCGGGCGGGAAAGCCCGTCTGGATCCCGGACGACGTCAACGGCACCTGCTGCGCCACCATCTGGCACTCCAAGGGGTACGACTCCGGCAACGCCGTGATGGCCAACCGGATCGTGGAAGCGGCCTGGGGCTGGACGGCCGGCGGGAAGCTGCCGCTGGTGGTCGACGCCTCCTCGTGCACGCTGGGCATCGCCCATGAGGTGGTCCCGTACCTCACCGAGGACAACCGGGCGCTGCACCGCGAGCTGACCGTGGTCGACTCGCTGGTCTGGGCGGCGGACGAGCTGCTGCCGGAGCTGACGGTGGAGCGGAGGTCCCGTTCGGCCGTCCTTCACCCGACCTGTTCCATGGAGCATCTGGAGGATGTGGACCGGCTGCGCGCGGTCGCCGATGCCTGCGCGGAGGAGGCCGTGATCCCGGACGACGCCGCGTGCTGCGGTTTCGCGGGCGACCGCGGGATGCTGCACAAGGAGCTGACGGCGTCCGCGACCGCCAAGGAGGCCGCCGAGGTGCGCTCCCGGGAGTACGACGCGTACCTCTCGGCCAACCGGATGTGCGAGATCGGCATGGACCGGGCGACGGGCCGCTCGTACCACTCGGCTCTGATGGAGCTGGAGTGGGCGACCCGCCCGGGCCCCGCCTGACCCGCCCGGGCCACGCCTGACCCGCGCCGGCCCCGCCTGACCCGCGTCGGTTCAGGCGCGGAGGGCGGCGCGGTCGCCCATGACGACGACCGGGTGCTGCTTCGGGTCGAGGGTGCGCAGCAGCTTCTCCATGGCCTGCTTGGACACGCTGACGCACGCCGAGGTGCCGCTGCCGTGGTCCATGTGCAGCCAGATGCTGCCGCCCTTGGTCTGGCCCTGCGGGCGCGTCGGGTCGTTGGGCGGGGTGCCCTTGACCCGGTTGTAGTCGATGGCGATGACGTAGTCGAAGTCGTGCCAGTGGGACTTGGCCCAGTAGTGCGGGGCCTGGATCGACGCGGTCCGCGTGTACGGGAGGCGGGCGCCCGGATCGGGCAGGACACCGGCCGCGTCGCTGAGGGTGTAGACGCCGACGGGGCTGCGGTTGTCGTTCTCGTGGTGGTCGGGCGTCCAGCCCTTCTTGCCGTTGTGGCCCTTCCACGAGGCGGCCTTGTCCCAGGTGGAGCCGGACTTGGTGTAGAGCACGACGGTGGAGTCGGCGGAGTCCTTGCCCTCACCGTAGACGGCGACGACCTGGCGGGAATCGGCCGGGATCTGCGTCTGGAGCCGGTCGCCCACATCGGGGATGCGCTTCAGATCCTTGACGGGGGCCTTCGTACTGCCCTTCCCGGCAGCCGGTCGCTCGGCGGCGCCCTTCTTCGTGTCCTGTCCGTCCCCGCAGGACGTCAGGGTCGTGAGCAGGACACCACAGGCGGCCGCCGAGGCCACCATCCGAACCGCACCGGCTATACGCATCCGTCCATGCTCGCACCTGGCGATGAACGCGATCGTCCGGTCCGGGCGGCCCCGGCGAATGCGTGCCGAATCTTTACCCGCCCGGGGCGCGCGCGGTCCGCGCGCATCCCACCCGTACCTGAGGCCGCACCCGTATCGGCGGCCGCGTAAAACCGTTTGCCGCGATCCCGGCGACAGGCAAGGCTTGCGCGGTCCGGTTTCCCCCGCCCTCGTATGCCGTGGGCGACCCGGTGCTGCCCCGACGCGCTTCGGCGCCCCGCGGGCCCGACCTCTTCCGATCCTTTGGGATGTCATGCACATTCGCGATCTTCCGTACTCGGACCCCGGCGATCCCGACGTCCGTTCAGGCCCCCGCTTCCTGCTGTGGCTGGGCCGCAACCAGATCCGCGGGCAGCTCAAGTCCTTGTTCTGGGGGCTGCTGCACCAGTGCTCCGTCGCGGGATACCCGCTGACGGTGGGACTCGCCGTGCAGGCGGTCGTGGACCGGTCCGGCGGCAGGCTCGCGCTGGCCTGTGGGCTGACCGCGCTGCTGGGCGTGCTGACGGCGGTGGGCGACGCGATGGTCCACCGGGCCGCCGTCACCAACTGGATCACCGCCGCCGCCCGGATCCAGCAGTTGCTGTCCCGCAAGACCGCCGAGCTGGGCTCCCTCCTGACCCGCAGGGTCGCCGCGGGCGAGGTGGTGGCGGTGTCCACGGGAGATGTGGAGAAGATCGGCTGGTTCGTCGAGGCGCTGTCGCGCTTCCTGGCCGCCGCCACGATCCTCGTCGTCATCAGCGTGGCGCTCGTCGTCTACCTTCCGTCCATGGGCGTTCTCGTGGCGGTCGCCATGCCGTTCCTCGCCCTGTCCGTCCTTCCGTTGCTGCCGCGTGCCACCCGGCGGGCGGATGTGCAGCGCGAAAAGGGCGGCCGCGCCACCGAACTCGCCTCGGACACCGTGGCCGGGCTGCGTGTCCTGCGCGGCATCGGCGGCGAGGAGCTGTTCCTGGACCGCTACCGGCGCGCTTCGCAGGAGGTCCGCGAGGCCGCGGTGCACAGCGCCCGGATGTGGTCGCTGATCTCGGCGGTCCAGGTCCTCCTGCCCGGCCTCCTGCTGCTCGCCCTGGTCGTCCACGGGGCGTCGCTGGCCCGTGACGGCAGGATCGAGGTGGGTCAGCTGGTGACGGTGTACAGCGCGGTGACCCTGGCCCTGTTCCCGCTGCGGAACTTCGAGGAGATCGCGATGGCGTACTCCTTCTCCCGCCCCTCCGCACAGCGCGCCGTACGCGTGCTGTCGCTGAGCCGGAACACCCGCCCGGCCACCGTCGACACCGCCCCGTCCGGCGACCTGTACGACCCGGTCACCGGACTGCTGGCCCCGCGCGGCGCGTTCACCGCGGTCGTCTGCGGCGACCCCGACGAGGCGGGGCGGCTGGCGGAACGGCTCGGCGGGCACGCCCGGCCCGAGGCACCGGACGCCGACGCCCCCGAGCCGCCGTCCGTCCTGTTGGGCGGCGTGCCGCTGGACGAGCTCGAACCGGGCGCGGCACGGACCGCCGTACTCGTCCAGGACAAGGACCCCGTGCTGCTCTCGGGCACCCTGCGCGAACTCCTGGACGTGCCGTCGTCCGGGCAGGTGGCGGCCTCGGCCGCCCTGTCCGCCGCGCAGTGCGACGACGTGCTGGCCGCCCTGGCCCAGGCGTCCCCCGAGCCGGACCGCGAGCCGCTGGACACCCGGATCACCGAACGCGGCCGTTCCCTGTCCGGCGGCCAGCGCCAGCGGCTCGCCCTGGCCAGGTCGCTGCTCACCGACCCGGACACGCTCGTCCTGGACGAGCCCACGTCGGCGGTCGACTCGCACACCGAGGCCCGTGTCGCGGCGGGCGTCAAGGCGCTGCGCGCGGACCGTACGACCGTCGTGTTCTCCTCGTCGCCCCTGCTCCTCGACCTGGCCGACCGGGTGGCGCTGGTGCACGGCGCAACGGTGGTGGCGGTCGGTACGCATCGCGAGCTGCTGCGCACCGAGGAGCGGTACCGCGCCGTCGTCACCCGCGAGACCGACGACGAGACCGCCGCGCACCAGGAAGCGCACCAGGAAATCGAGGAACGGGCATGAGAGGACAGGCAATGACCGGCGTCGCCCCACCGGCCCACGTACCCCCCGCCTACGATCCGGCCGCCCCCGAGACGGCCACCACCCTGCCGGTCGGCCGGCCCGCGACCGTACGGGCCTACGTCCTGGAGCTGATGCGGCGCCATCGCAAGCCGTTCGTCGTGGTGACCCTGCTCAACACGTTCGCGGTGATCGCGTCCATCGTGGGCCCGTACCTGCTGGGCGGGCTCGTGGAGGACCTGTCCGACGGGGTCCGCGACCTGCACCTGGAGCGCACCGCCGCGGTGTTCGCGTGCGCGCTCGTGGTGCAGACCGTGGCCACCCGGATGATGCGGCTGCGCAGCGCCATGCTGGGCGAGGAGATGCTCGCCGACCTCCGCGAGGACTTCCTGGTCCGGTCGGTGCGGCTGCCGCCGGGCGTGCTGGAGCGGGCCGGTACGGGTGATCTGCTGTCCCGGATCACCACCGACATCGACCGGCTCGCCAACGCCATGCGCGAAGCGGTCCCGCAGCTGACGATCGGTGTGGTGTGGGTGGGGCTGCTGGTCGCCGCCCTCACCGTCACCGCTCCCCCGCTCGCCCTGGCGGTGGTCGTGGCGCTGCCGGTGCTGCTCATCGGCTGCCGCTGGTACTTCCGCCGGGGGCCCTCGGCGTACCGCTCGGAGGCCGCCGGCTACGCGGCGGTCGCCGCGGCCCTGGCCGAGACCGTGGACGCGGGGCGGACCGTGGAGGCGCACCGGCTGGGGGCGCGCCGGGTCGCGCTGTCGGACCTGCGGGTCAAGCAGTGGACGGCGTGGGAGCGGTACACGCTGTTCCTGCGGACGGTGCTGTTCCCGGTCATCAGCATCACGTACGCGACGATCCTCGGCGCGGTCCTGCTGCTGGGCGGCTGGTTCGTCATCGAGGGGTGGATGACCGTCGGCCAGCTCACCACGGGTGCGCTCCTCGCCCAGATGATGGTGGACCCGATCGGTCTGATCCTGCGCTGGTACGACGAGTTGCAGGTGGCCCAGGTGTCGCTGGCGCGGCTGGTGGGTGTCCGGGAGATCGAGCCGGACGCGGGCGACGCCTCGGTGTCCCCGGACGGCCGGGACGTGCGCGCCGACGAGGTGCGCTTCGGGTACGTGGACGGGGTCGACGTGCTGCACCGGGTGTCGCTGGACGTCGCGCCGGGCACGCGGCTGGCGTTGGTCGGCCCGTCGGGTGCGGGCAAGTCGACGCTGGGCCGGCTGCTGGCGGGGATCTACGCGCCCCGGGAGGGCGCGATCACGCTGGGCGGCGCGCGCCTGTCGCGGATGGTGACGGAGCGGGTGCGGTCGCACGTGGCGCTGGTCAACCAGGAGCACCACGTGTTCGTCGGTTCGCTGCGGGACAACCTGCGGCTGGCGCGTACGGACGCGGAGGACGCGGAGCTGTGGGCGTCGCTCGCCGCGGTCGACGCGGACGGCTGGGCGCGGGCGCTGGAGCAGGGGCTCGACGCCGAGGTCGGCTCGGGGGGCCTGGTGATCACTCCGGCGCAGGCCCAGCAGATCGCGCTCGCCCGGCTGGTACTGGCCGATCCGCACACGCTGGTCCTGGACGAGGCGACCTCGCTGCTCGACCCCCGGGCGGCCCGCAACCTGGAGCGGTCGCTCGCCCGGGTGCTGGAGGGCCGTACGGTGGTGGCGATCGCGCACCGGCTGCACACGGCGCACGACGCGGACGTGATCGCCGTGGTCGAGCAGGGCCGGATCACGGAGCTGGGCAGCCACGACGAGCTGGTGGCGGCGGACGGGGCGTACGCGGCGCTCTGGCGCTCCTGGCACGGCTGACGGGTCCCGGGGGCCGGCGCGACGGCCCCCGGATCCGGCGCCCGGCCGGCTCAGATGACGTTCATCGCCGCCGCCGCGCCCACGCCCCCGAGGATCATGAAGAGGGGCATCAGCACCTTGATCTCCACCCAGCTGCCGGCCTTGAAGCGCATGGCCTTGGGCGGGCCGATCGGGTACCAGCGCTTGCGGCCCAGCGGGATCGGCCACAGGATCGGGCAGCCCGAGACGGTCAGCGCGTCGCCGATGTCGTGGACGAGGGCGCCGAGCACGATCGGCAGCCCGAGCCAGAGGTATTGCTGGCCGGGGTCGGTGAACAGCCAGTCGGCGCCGTTGCCCGGCTTGTCGAGGACTCCGGCGAGGATCCACGCGCTGGTCGCGCCGAGCAGCCACACCAGGACGTCGCTGGAGACGCGGGCGGCCCGCCAGAGCAGCCCCTCGACGGCGAGGACCAGGTGGACGAAGAGGATCGCGAGGACCCCCCAGCGCCCGCCGGTGTACGCGACGGCGGAGGCGCCCGCTCCGATCAGGACGGCCCAGGCCCAGGTGTGGGTGAGGGTGCGGTGGCCGCCGTTGCGGTGGGAGTCGCCGCGGAGCTTGGTGGCCTTGTAGACGGCGTGCGAGAGCTTGTCGACGATCTCGCACATCCCGCGTGAGAGGGGCCCGAAGGCCCGCGAGATGGTCGCCGACTTGTGGTCGAGGTCGGGGGCGAGCGCGGCGCCCGCGCTGATCAGCGCCCCGACGACCAGGACGGGCCACGGCATGGTGTGTCCGGTGGCCGCCGCCGCGGCGCCCACCCCCAGCCAGGCCGCCGCCCCTGACAGAGAGTGTGCCGGTCCCATCATGACTGCCGAGCCCCCGTAGGTGTCGCCGAGTGCGCCGGGTGGTGCACCCGAGCGCGGGATCCGGCCACCGCCGTTGCGGCGTGGCCGAGTTGAGTGGGAAGCGTATCGTTCGTGATCTTCGGGCCGTCGTCCGGTTCCCTCATCGGGGCGGAAGACAGGCAAGATGGGGGCGTGACCCTTATCGATCAGCTCCCCCCGACCGCCGATCCCGACGCTCTCTTCGAGGCTTTCTCGTCCTGGACCGAGACGCAGGGGATCACCCTCTACCCCGCTCAGGAGGAGGCGCTGATCGAGGTGGTGTCCGGGGCCAACGTGATCCTTTCCACGCCCACGGGGTCCGGGAAGAGCCTGGTCGCGGCGGGTGCGCACTTCACCGCTCTGGCCCAGGACAAGGTCACCTTCTACACCGCGCCGATCAAGGCGCTGGTCTCGGAGAAGTTCTTCGACCTGTGCAAGCTGTTCGGTACGGAGAACGTCGGCATGCTCACCGGGGACGCCTCGGTCAACGCCGACGCCCCGGTGATCTGCTGCACCGCCGAGGTGCTGGCGTCGATCGCGCTGCGTGACGGAAAGTACGCGGACATCGGCCAGGTCGTGATGGACGAGTTCCACTTCTACGCGGAGCCGGACCGGGGCTGGGCCTGGCAGATCCCGCTGCTCGAACTGCCGCAGGCCCAGTTCGTCCTCATGTCGGCGACGCTCGGCGACGTCCGGATGTTCGAGGAGGACCTGACGCGGCGCACCGGCCGCCCGACCTCCGTGATCCGCTCGGCGACCCGTCCCGTACCGCTGAGCTACGAGTACCGGCTGACGCCGATCACCGAGACGCTCACGGAGCTCCTGGACACCCGGCAGTCGCCGGTGTACATCGTGCACTTCACGCAGGCGGCCGCGGTGGAGCGGGCGCAGTCGCTGATGAGCATCAACATGTGCACCAAGGAGGAGAAGGAGAAGATCGCCGATCTCATCGGCAACTTCCGCTTCACCACCAAGTTCGGCCAGAACCTCTCGCGGTACGTGCGCCACGGGATCGGTGTGCACCACGCGGGCATGCTTCCCAAGTACCGCAGGCTGGTGGAGAAGCTGGCGCAGGCGGGTCTGCTGAAGGTGATCTGCGGTACGGACACACTGGGCGTCGGCGTCAACGTACCGATCCGCACGGTGCTGTTCACCGCGCTCACCAAGTACGACGGCACCCGGGTGCGGACGCTGCGGGCGCGGGAGTTCCACCAGATCGCCGGCCGGGCCGGGCGGGCGGGCTTCGACACGGCGGGCTTCGTCGTCGCCCAGGCGCCCGAGCACGTCATCGAGAACGAGAAGGCCGTCAAGAAGGCGGGTGACGACCCGAAGAAGAAGCGGAAGGTCGTCCGCAAGAAGGCCCCCGAGGGCTTCGTGGCCTGGTCGGAGACCACGTTCGACAAGCTCATCCAGTCCGATCCGGAGCCGCTGACCTCGCGTTTCCGGGTCACGCACACGATGCTGCTGTCCGTGATCGCGCGCCCGGGCAACGCCTTCGAGGCGATGCGGCATCTGCTGGAGGACAACCACGAGCCGCGCCGGGCCCAGTTGCGGCACATCCGCCGGGCCATCGCGATCTACCGGTCGCTGCTGGACGGCGGTGTGGTGGAGCAGCTGGACAAGCCGGACGCCGAGGGGCGCATCGTCCGGCTCACCGTGGATCTCCAGCAGGACTTCGCGCTGAACCAGCCGCTGTCCACGTTCGCGCTGGCCGCGTTCGAGCTGCTGGACCCGGACTCGCCGTCGTACGCGCTCGACATGGTCTCCGTGGTGGAGTCGACGCTGGACGATCCGCGCCAGATCCTGGCCGCGCAGCAGAACAAGGCACGCGGTGAGGCGGTCGGGCAGATGAAGGCCGACGGCATCGAGTACGAGGAGCGGATGGAGCTGCTCCAGGAGGTGACGTACCCGAAGCCGCTGAGCGAGCTGCTGTGGCACGCGTACGACGTCTACCGGCGCAGCCACCCGTGGGTGGGCGACCATCCGGTGTCGCCGAAGTCGGTGATCCGTGACATGTACGAACGGGCCATGACGTTCACGGAGTTCACGTCGAACTACGAGCTGGCGCGGACCGAGGGCATCGTGCTGCGGTATCTGGCGAGCGCGTACAAGGCGCTGGAGCACACCATCCCGGACGACATCAAGTCCGAGGACCTGGAGGATCTGATCGCCTGGCTGGGCGAGATGGTCCGTCAGGTCGACTCCAGTCTGCTGGACGAGTGGGAGCAGCTGGCCAACCCCGAGGTGGAGACCGCCGAGCAGGCGCAGGAGCGGGCCGACGAGGTCAAGCCGGTCACCGCGAACGCCCGCGCGTTCCGGGTGCTGGTGCGCAACGCGATGTTCCGCCGGGTGGAGCTGGCCGCGCTGGACCGGGTCCGCGACCTGGGCGAGCTGGACGCGGACGCGGGCTGGGACGAGGACGCGTGGGGCGAGGCGATGGACGCGTACTGGGACGAGTACGAGGAGCTGGGCACCGGCCCCGACGCGCGCGGCCCGAAGCTGCTGAAGATCGACGAGGACGCGGCGCACGGTGTGTGGCGGGTCCGCCAGACGTTCGCCGACCCGAACGGCGACCACGACTGGGGCATCAGCGCGGAGGTCGACCTCGCCGCGTCGGACGAGGAGGGCCGGGCGGTCGTGCGGGTCACGTCCGTGGGCCAGTTGTGAGAGTGGAGAGAAACGGCATGACGAACCCCGCCGAGCGTCTGGTCGACCTGCTCGACCTGGAGCGGATCGAGGTCAACATCTTCCGGGGCCGGAGTCCCGAGGAGTCCCTGCAACGGGTCTTCGGCGGGCAGGTCGCGGGGCAGGCGCTGGTGGCGGCGGGCCGCACCACGGACGGGGACCGGCCGGTGCACTCGCTGCACGCCTACTTCCTGCGTCCGGGCCGTCCCGGGGTGCCGATCGTGTACGACGTGGAGCGCGTCCGGGACGGCAGGTCGTTCACCACCCGGCGGGTGACGGCCGTCCAGCAGGGCCGGACGATCTTCAATCTGACCGCGTCGTTCCACCGCCCGGAAGAGGCCGGCTTCGAGCACCAGCTGCCGCCTGCCCGGGTGGTGCCCGATCCGGAGGAGCTGCCGACGGTCGCCGAAGAGGTGCGCGAGCACCTGGGCGGTCTGCCGGAGGCCCTGGAACGGATGGCGCGGCGCCAGCCGTTCGACATCCGTTACGTGGACCGGCTGCGCTGGACGCGCGAGGAGATCAAGGACGCGGACCCGCGCAGCGCGGTATGGATGCGTGCGGTAGGGCCGCTGGGCGACGATCCGCTGGTGCACACCTGCGCGTTGACGTACGCGAGCGACATGACGCTCCTTGACGCGGTCCGCATCCCGGTGGAGCCGCTGTGGGGCCCGCGCGGCTTCGACATGGCGTCCCTGGATCACGCGATGTGGTTCCACCGGCCGTTCCGGGCGGACGAGTGGTTCCTGTACGACCAGGAGTCGCCGGTCGCGACGGGCGGACGAGGTCTGGCGCGCGGCCGGATCTACGACCGGGCGGGCAATCTGCTGGTGTCGGTGGTGCAGGAGGGGCTGTTCCGGCGGCTGGGCGACGCCCCGCCCGCGTAACTCCCCCGGGCGGTAGGGCTACTGTTCGACTTCCCGATCATCGCAACGGAGGAGCGCGCACGTGGCCACCGTCCTGAACGTGAGTCCCGTCGCCACGGGGAGGAAGCCGCGCAAGGGCGCGCCGGCGCCCGCTCCCGTCTCACCCTTCAGCCATGTCGTCAAGGTCACGGACGTGCCCGCCGGTGAGTCGAGGGTGCTGGCCCACCTGGAGCGGGAGCTGCCGCCGGGCGGCATACCGGCGTACCTCGCCGCCCGCAAGGACGGGGCCCGCTCCTTCGTTCTGTGGGCCGACCCGGAGCGCCGCGCCCGGCTGGCGACGGTCGTCACCGCGTCGGCCGGTGACGGGGTCTCGGCGTACCAGGTGCTGGGCGGTCACGGGGAGTTGCTGGGCGCGGTCGTGCGCGAGAAGGCGTGCTCGGGCAAGGGCCTGCGCACGCGCTGGACGGTCACCCAGACCGGCTGCGCCGAGGCCGTCGGCTACAAGGGCCGGATCTTCTGGTGGTACGTGTGGTGGCTGCTGTACCCGCTGTGGCTGGCGATCGGCGTGGGCAGCCTGGTGAACGGCGGCGGCGATGTGCCACGCGGGCCCCGGCGCATCCGCTGGCGGGCGGCCGGTGAGACGCCCTTCGAGTTCCACGCCGACGGCGAGGTCGTCGTACACGCGCAGTGGACCGACCAGCGGCTGGCGGCGGCGCTGACGGCGCTGGTCACCTCCTTCGACAGCTGGCTCGGCATGCCCTGGGACGACAAGCGGGAGTAGCGGCCGTCACCTCCGGTACCGCTGCGCCACCGCCTCGAAGGCGGCCTTGGGCTCCCATTCCATGTCGGGGTAGGTACGTCCCCGGCGTCCTTCGAGGAGTTTGACGATGCCCAGTCCCGCCCGGTCCAGGTCGTCCCTGGGATCGCCGTCCGGGCGGTGCGGATAGCCGGGGAGGGCGAACAGGAAGACGAAGGCGCTGTCCACTCCCTCGGTCTCGAAGACCTCCAGGAGTTCGTCCAGGTACGCGGCCTGGCCGGCCTCGTCGCGCTCGTGGACGCCGTCCAGCCGTACCGGGGCCTTGGTCAGCGGGTCGTGCTCGACCACTTCGAGGACCCGCCCGCCCCGGTCGCCCGCGCCACGGTAGGCGGCGGTGCCGAAGCCGGTGACGGCGAGCGGCTTCGGGCCGCGGGCGAGGGCGCGGACCGCCTCGCGGAACCGGTCGGCGATCCCGGCGGAGCGGATCAGCTCGTACGTCACGATGTCGAAGGGGGCCCAGTCGACCTGCTCGAACTGGATGGCGGCGTACGTGAGGGGGCCCTGGTAGTGCTCGCGGACGGCGGCCACCGCGTCGCCGAGGAACGCGTTGACGCGCACGCCCAGTTCGCGGATCGCCTCGGCCCGTAGCTCGGGGCGGCTCATCAGGTGCCCGACGCGTTCCTCGGGGCTCTCGCCGGGCAGGAACCCGCGGTTCATCACGCTCAGCTCGACGCCCGCGACGAACACGACGGCGGCGCCCTCCTGCCGGAGCCGCTCCGCTCGTGCGGCGCAGTCGCGGAAGAGCGTGAGGATCCGCTCCGGTTCCAGTTCCAGCGGGTAGGGCGAGAACCAGACCTCCAGGCCGAGTCCGGCCGCGACGGACGCGGCCTGTTCCAGCCGGTCCGGGTCGCCGCCGATGATCTGGACGGCGTCGCAGTGCAGGTCGTCGCGGATAATCGCCAGTTCCCGCCGGACCACCGCGAGGTCGAAGCGCTCGCGCGAGGTGCGGCCGTGCAGGACGAATCCGGTGTCGTACGTCATTCCTCTGGCCCGCATGGTGGGTCCTCTCCGTCGGTCGGGTCCGGCCGAGGTTCGCAGGAAAGATGCGTGCACGCAAGTTTGCGCGCGCGCAGTCTCCGTGGCACGCTGGCGCGGTGACGACACCACCGGGACTGCGGGAGCGCAAGAAGCAGGCCACCCGCGAGGCGCTGCGCGAGGCGGCGCTGCGCCTGGCCGTCGAGCAGGGGCCCGAGCGGGTGCGGGTCGAGGACATCGCCGAGGCGGCCGGCGTCTCTCCGCGCACGTACAACAACTACTTCGCGAGCCGGGAGCAGGCGATCGTCTCGGCCGTCACCGCCGACCGGGAGGCGCGCGTGGCTACTGCCGTCGCGGCTCGGCCGCCTGATGTACGCCTGGCCGACGCCGTCACCGACGCGGTGGTCGAGCAGTACACGGACCCCGGTGCGCACGGTCAGGAGGCGCTGCTGCTCGTCACCACCCGGCCCGCGCTGCGCGCCGCCTTCCTCGACGCCACCGCCGGCATCGAGCCCCCGCTCACGACGGCCGTCGCCGCGCGCCTGGACGACGCGTCGGCTCCGGCCGCCCGCGTCCTCGCCGCGAGCGTCGCCGCCGCCGTCCGCATCGCGCTGGAGGGCTGGATCCAGCCGGCCGGGACCGCCGGGGCTCCGGACGCCGGCGGACTGGTCGTGCCCGCCGGCTCACTGGCCTGCCGGCTCCGCGCGGCACTGGCCCCGCTCGCCCCCGCGTTCGACGCCGCCGAGGGGCGCGTCCGGCCATGAGGCCGGCCCTCCGCGTGCCGCCCCACCTCGGCGGATAGCCCGTCCGGGCGATCCCGGCCATCGGGTGCGCCCCTTGAGGCGAGCCCTCGCGTCCCGGCCGGGCGGCGGCACGGAAGGTGGTCGCGCGCGCTGCTGTGCGGGTCGCGTCCGGCGCCCGGGTGCGCCGAGGAGGCGGGTCGATGACGGCGGACCAGGTGTACGTGGGGCTCGGGCTGATCGTGGTGCTCGCGGTCGGTTCGCAGCTGCTGGCGCGGCGGCTGCGGGTGCCGGCGCTGCTCGTGCTGCTGCCGGCCGGGTTCACCGCCGGGGCGCTCACCGACGACATCGACCCAGAACGGCTGCTCGGCCCCGCCTTCTCGCCGCTGGTGTCGCTGGCGGTGGCCGTCATCCTGTACGACGCCGGGCTGGGCCTGGACCTGAAGCGGCTCAGGGGCCACAACCGGCGGGTGGTGATCCGGCTGCTGTGGCTGGGGGCGCTGCTCACGCTGGTGTCCGCCGCGCTCTTCGCCGTACCCGTGCTGGACATGTCGGCGCAGGCGGCGGTCATGCTCGCGGCGATCCTCGTCGTGTCGGGCCCGACGGTCGTGGGACCGCTGCTCGCCTTCGTGCGGCCCACGGAGCGGCTGCGGCGCATCCTCGTCTGGGAGGGCGCTCTGATCGACCCGGTCGGCGGCATTCTGGGGGCGCTCGTCTTCCACGGGGTCGTGGCGGGCGACCGGCCGGGGTTCGGCAGGGGGCTCGGGCACTTCCTGGCCAGCGCGGCGGTGGGCGTGGGGGCGGGCGCGGCCGGTGCGGCGGTGCTGTGGCTGGTGCTGCGGCGGGTGCGGCTCAGCGAGGAGCTGGCCACGTCGCTCCAGCTGGCCGCCGTGGTCGGGGTGGCGGCGGCCTGCGACGCGCTGCGCGACGACACGGGCCTGATCTCGGCCGTCGTCATGGGGATGGCCATGGCCAATCTGCCCGGCCTCGATCTGCCGGTGCGCCGCCCGTTCTTCGAGACGCTGGTCTCCCTGATCATCGGCCTGCTCTTCATCTCCATCTCCGCGACGGTCACCCCGGCCTCGCTGCGCCACGTGGTGCTGCCCTCACTCGCGCTGACCGCCCTCCTCGTCCTGGTGACCCGGCCGCTCGTCGCCCACCTCGCGGCGGCCCGCACCGACGTACCCACGCGGGAACGGTGGTTCATCGGCTGGATGGCGCCCCGGGGCATCGTCGCCGCGGCCACCGCCTCCACGTTCTCCGCCGAGCTGGCCGGGCACCACATCGCCGGTGCGGAGCGCATCCTGCCCGCGACCTTCGTGGTGATCGTGGCGACGGTGACGCTCTACGGCCTGACGGCGTTCCCGGCGGCGCGGCGGCTCGGGGTGCTGCGGCCCGCGCGGTCCCGGCCGCTGCTGGTGGGCGGGGCGCCCTGGGCGGTGGACCTGGCGTGCGCCCTGAGTGCGGCGGGGCTCGACGTGCTGATGTGGGCGGGCGCGGACGAGGAACGGGCGCGGATCACGGCCGCGGGGCTGAAGCTGGCGCCCGGTGAGCTGTTCGCCTCGGCCACCGGGGCCGGTGCGGAGCTGGAGGGGATCACCTCGGTGCTGCTGCTCACCGGCGAGGACGACTTCAACGCGCTGGCGTCGGTCACGCTCCGGGAGAGCGTCGAGGGGGAGGTCGGCCGGCTCGCCCCGCCCTCCGCGGACCACGGGGTGGTGGCCCCGTACACCGACGGTGTGGCCCTGTTCGGGCCCGGTCTCACCCGGCCCGAGATCACCCGGAAGTACGAGGCCGGGGCGCGGGTGGTGACCCGGCCGGCGGACAGCCCGCCGGCGCCCGGGGAGCACATGCTGTTCGTGGTGCGGCCCGAGGGCCTGCTCGTCCCGGCCACACAGAACGGTCGCCCGGAGCCGGCTCCGGGCGACACCCTTGTTCTGTTGAGAGAGCCCTGAGGCCCGGTCAGACCTTCGCGCGGTGGTGGTCCGGGCCCGCGCAGAGCGCCCAGATGATGAAGATGTCGATGGCGATGAGCACGATGGACCACAGCGGGTAGTACGGCAGCCACAGGAAGTTGGCCAGTGCGCCGAGCCCGGCCAGGACCACGCCCACCGCCCGCGCCCAGAAGGCGCCGGTGAACAGCGCGCAGCCGGCGAGGACGATGACGATTCCGAGGATGAGGTGGATCCACCCCCAGCCCGTCAGGTTGAACTCGAAGACGTAGTTGCGCGTGGCGACGAACACGTCGTCCTTGGCGATGGCCGCGATCCCCTGGAAGATCGCCATTGCACCACCGAAGATCATCAGGACCGCGGCGAACGCGGTCCAGCCCGTGCGGGCGGGATGGTGTGATCCGTCGGTGCCGTGCGGAGCCGCCGGTGCGCTGCCGGTGTTGGCCATGTCGGGCCTCCTTTTCTGGCACGGTCGCCCGGCGTGGGCCAGAGCCGAACCGGACGTTCCGTTTCCAGAGTGTCACGAGGACGCGTGTCCGGCAGAACGGCGGGCAGGGGGCTGACCGGCAGCCCCGCCCCGCTGCCCTCCGGACGCCCGCTTAGGATCACGTCGCAGCCGGCCCGCGCGGGGATGCGGCCCGGCGTCCCACGGAAGGACCTCCCCCATGACCGAGATCGTCCCGGTGTCCGGCCCCGAGCTGGTCACCTACGCCGATGAACTGGCCGCCCTGCTGGTGGAGACCGTCGAGGGAGGCTCGTCCGTGGGGTTCCTGGCGCCCCTGGGCCGGGAGGCCGCCGCCGAGTGGTGGCGCGCCCGGGCCGCTTCCGTGGAGGCGGGGCGGCTTCAGGCGTGGATCGCCCGGGACGGGGAGCGCGTCGCGGGCACCATCGGCCTGGTCCGGGCGGCGCTGCCCAACGCCCACCACCGCGCGGAGGTGACCAAGCTGATGGTCCGCCCCTCGGCGCGCGGGCGCGGGCTCGGCCGTGAGCTGCTGGCCGCGGCCGAGCGCGCGGCGGCCGAGGACGGCGTCACGCTCCTGGTCCTGGACACCGAGAGCGGCAGCCCCGCGGAGCGGCTGTACCGCGCGGCGGGGTGGACGGAGTGCGGTTCCGTACCGGACTACGCGGCCGGCCCCGACGGGGTCCTGAAGCCGACGACTTTCTACTACAAGGCGGTCGGCCGCGTCGCCGATGTGCCCGTGGGGTGAGAATGGGCCGGGAAGAGACCGACGAGGAGACATCCATGACGCTGTACGACATTCCGCTGCGCACCCTCACCGGCGAGCCGACGTCGCTGGGCGACTACCGCGGGCGGGCCGTGCTGCTGGTGAACGTGGCATCGAAGTGCGGGCTGACCCCGCAGTACGCGGGTCTGGAACGGCTCCAGAAGGAGTACGGGGACCGCGGGTTCACCGTGCTCGGTGTACCGTGCAACCAGTTCGGCGGCCAGGAGCCGGGGACCGCCGAGGAGATCGAGACCTTCTGCTCGACGACGTACGGGGTGAGCTTCCCGCTGCTGGAGAAGACCGAGGTGAACGGCGCGGACCGGCACCCGCTGTACGTGGAGCTGACCCGGCTCGCGGACGCGGAGGGTGAGGCCGGGGACATCCAGTGGAACTTCGAGAAGTTCCTGATCTCGCCGGCGGGCGAGCCGGTCGCCCGCATCCGTCCCCGCACGGAGCCGGACGCGCCCGAGCTGGTGGCGGCGATCGAGGCGCAGTTGCCTCAGTAGAGCGTGGCTCAGGCGCGGCTGAGCAGCACGGAGCCCTTGGGGTAGGTGGCATCGCCGCCCACGTTCGCCACCTGGATGAGGACGGGGGTGCCCTCCTTGATGTTGCCGGTCCTCCACGGCGTGCAGTACGGCGAGGTGTGGCCGCGGGTGGTGGCGGTGCGGTCCCAGGTGCCGTCCCGGCCGATGTCCAGCTTCACCTCGATGCTCCAGCCGTCGGCGACGGTGTCGCAGGCGCGGATCGAGTCGCCGGGGGCGGAGCCGTACGGGTCCGCGTTCCACTCCCCGTAGCCACCGAAGACGGCCTCGACCGTCCGGGGCTCGGCGTGCGCCGTCGTCTGCACGGTGACCACGAGCCCGAAGGCCGCCGCCGCGGTCACCGCGATCCGTACCGCACCGGCTCTGGCCATGCCCTGCTCCCTCCATCACCCGGTCACGATCTCCACCGGGAATCTACAGGTACATGGCAGGTGCACACCATCGCGAGTGCTCCACGACCACGGCCCCCGCCTCCCGGAACGTGCCGGTGGGACGGGGGCCGGGGACGACGCCCGGACGGGCCTCGCGACGCGGTCAGCGGATGGGCATGCCCGACAGGGTGCGGGCGATGACCAGGCGCTGGATCTCGCTGGTGCCCTCGAAGATCGTGTAGATCGCGGCGTCCCGGTGCATGCGCTCCACCGGGTACTCACGGGTGAAGCCGTTGCCGCCGAGGATCTGGACCGCCTGGGCGGTGACCTTCTTGGCCGTCTCGCTCGCGTACAGCTTGGACATGGAGCCCTCGGCCGACTCGAACGGCTTGCCGGTGGTGGCCATCCAGGAGGCGCGCCAGACCAGCAGCCGGGCCGCGTCGATCTGGGTCCGCATGTCGGCGAGCTGGAAGGCGACGCCCTGGTTGTCGATGATCGGCCGGCCGAACTGGGTCCGCGTCTTCGCGTAGTCGAGCGCCACTTCGTACGCGGCCCGCGCGGTGCCGACCGCCATGGCGCCGACGGCCGGGCGGGACGCCTCGAAGGTGGCCATCGCCGCGTTCTTCACTCGCTCGCCACCGGTGGCGGCACGCTCGCGGGCACGGGCCAGGCGCTGGTCCAGCTTCTCCTTGCCGCCGAGCAGGCAGTGTCCGGGGACGCGCACGTCCTCCAGGACGACCTCGGCGGTGTGCGAGGCGCGGATGCCGTGCTTCTTGAACTTCTGACCCTGGGAGAGGCCGGGGGTGTCCGGCGGGACGATGAAGGAGGCGTGGCCCTTGGAGCCGAGCTCCGGGTCGACGACCGCGACGACCACGTGGACGTTGGCGATGCCGCCGTTGGTCGCCCAGGTCTTGGTGCCGTTGAGCACCCACTCGTCCTTGGCCTGGTCGTACACCGCGCGGGTGCGCATCGAGGCGACGTCGGAACCGGCGTCGGGCTCGGAGGAGCAGAACGCCGCGACCTTCACGTCGTCGGCGTCCCCGTACATCTGCGGGATCCAGGTGCCGATCTGCTCCTCGGTGCCGTTGGCGAGGACGCCGACGGCCGCCAGGCCCGTACCGACGATCGACAGGGCGATGCCGGCGTCGCCCCAGAACAGCTCCTCCATGGCCATCGGGATGCCGAGGCCCGTAGGATCGAAGAACTGCTGGGCGTAGAAGTCGAGGGAGTAGATCCCGACCTTCGCCGCCTCCTGGATGACGGGCCAGGGCGTCTCCTCACGCTCGTCCCACTCCGAAGCGGCCGGACGGATCACGTCCGCGGCGAAGCCGTGGAGCCAGTCACGGACCTGCTTCTGGTCATCGTTGAGCTCAAGCGTGAACTCGGCCATGTTCCCCTCCACGTACTGCCGTCGAAGCGCTTCGTTACTTGCGGTAACAACAGTCTGTTACCGGCAAGTAGCCTGTGTCAACCGCATGAGACGCCATCCGCACCCCGCCGGGCAGGGTGTTACGTTGCGCAGGCACGACGGACAGGCACGGTCAGGGGTGGGAGAGACGACATGGAGACCACACGACAGGCCGAGCGCCAGCGGACCACGGCCGAGCGCCGCCGCCGAGAGCTGCTCGAAGCCGCCGACCGCGTGGTGCTCAGGGACGGCCCCGGGGCCTCGATGAACGCCATCGCGGCGGAGGCGGGCATCACGAAGCCCATCCTCTACCGGCATTTCGGCGACAAGGGCGGGCTCTACCGGGCCCTCGCCAAGCGGCACACCGACGCACTGCTGAGCGCCCTGCGCGCCGCGCTCGACGCCCCCGCGGAACGGCGCGCCCGGGTCGAGTCGACGCTCGACACCTACCTCGCGGCGATCGAGGCCCGCCCCCAGGTCTACCGCTTCCTGATGCACCCGTCCGACGACTCGGCCCCCGCCCCCGAGCAGGGCTTCGACGTGGGCCGGCACTCCGCACCACTGCTGCGCCGCCTGGGCGAGGAGCTGGCCACGGTGATCGCGGAGCGGGTGGACCTCGGCCCGGACAGCGAGGCGATGGCCCGGATCTGGGGGCACGGCATCGTCGGCATGATGCACGCGGCCGGTGACTGGTGGCTGGGCGAACGCCCTTGCTCGCGCGAACAGTTGGTCCGCAGCCTTGCCGACCTCCTCTGGGGCAGGCTGGCCGGGGCGGGCGACCGCGCGGACGGGCCCGGCTTCTGACGGGCCGCCGGCCGGCTCAGCCCGTACGCGCCCAGGGCGCCCGGCGGGCCGCGCGCAGCACCCTGGCCCGGCGCAGCCCGGTCAGCCGGTCGGTGTAGACCCGGCCCTCCAGGTGGTCGCACTCGTGCTGGAGGCAGCGGGCGAAGAAGCCGGTGCCGTCGATCCGGACCGGCTCGCCCGTCATGGTGACGCCCTCGACCACCGCGTGGTCGAAGCGCGGGGTACCGGCCTCCAGGCCGGGGAGCGAGAGGCAGCCCTCGGAGCCGCGCACCGTGACCCCGTCCGCCTCCACCAGGACCGGGTTCACCACGTGCCCGAGGTGCCGCACGTCCTCGTCGTCGGGGCAGTCGAAGACGAACACCCGTGACGGCACACCGATCTGGTTGGCGGCGAGCCCGACGCCCCGCGCCTCGTACATCGTGGCGAACATGTCCTCGACGAGCCGGGCGAGCGGTGCGCCGAACTCCGTGACCGGTTCGCACGCCGCGTGCAGGACCGGGTCGCCGAGCAGGCTCATGGTGCGGACGATTCCGGAACTGCCGGGGATCGGGCGGTTGCGCATGGCGCTCATCGTACGTTCCACGGGGTGGCCCCGGAGACGCCGGACGACCTGCCGGGGCCTCCGTCAACGCCCCGGCCGCGCTCACCCGGGCGACCCTTCCGGGCCGTCGGCCGCACCGCTGTCCGGACGGGCGCGGGCGGCCGTGGGCGATCATGGGCGGATGGAAGCCCGTTTCCTCGGTATCGCCGAGCTGCCCGCGACCCCCTCCGTGGCGGTCGTCGTCGACGTCATGCGCGCCTACACCGTGGCCGCCTGGGCCTTCGCCCGGGGCGCGGAGAAGATCGTGCTCGCCGGCTCACTGGACGAGGCGCTGGCGCTCAAGGGCCGTCATCCGGACTGGGTGGCCCTCAAGGACGGGGCGCCCGCGCGCGGGTTCGACGCCGTCAACTCGCCGGGGCGGCTGCGCTCACAGGAGCTGGGCGGCCGGACCGTGGTGCAGAAGACCACGGCGGGAACGGTCGGCGCCCTCGCGGTGAAGGACGCGTCCCTGGTGCTGTGCGCCGGCTTCGTGGTGGCGGAGGCGACGGCGCGGCTGCTGCGGGAACGCGGTCGCGACGACGTCACGTTCGTGGTCACCGGAGAGGACGGGCGCGCCGACGAGGACCTGGCGTGCGCCCAGTACATCGCGCGCCGGGCGGCCGGAGAGGCGGCGGACGCGGAGCCGTACCTGCGGCGGGCCGGCGATTCGCGCGCCGCCGCCGAGCTGGCGCAGGGGGTGCGCGCGGGGTCCCACCCCGATGACGTGGCGCTCTGCCTCGAACTCGACCGGTTCCCCTTCGCCATGGTGGCGACGCCCGAGGACTCCCTCATGGTGCTGCGCCCGCACACCTTCCCGTAGAGGCGCCTCGCCGTTCACATATCCGATTGTCGAATACATGCATGACCATTGACGTGCTCATGGCGTCACTCTACGGTCGATGGAAAGCGCTTGCACCCCGCCGGGCGGCAGCCCGTCCGGCCCACTCCCCCCACCTGGAGTAGAAGATGCAGCTCAAGCCTGTTCTCGCATGTGCCGGCCTGCTCGCCGGCTCACTCGCCGTCCTGGGCACCACCGCACAAGCTGCCCCCAGTCCGGAAAACGCTTCCCTGGCGGCCGCCGCGCTGTACGTGGCGCCGGACGGTACCGCCGACGCCGCCGGCACCGAGTCGGACCCCACCACGCTCGCCTCGGCGATCAGCCGGGTAAACGCCGGCGGCACGATCTACCTGCGCGGCGGCACGTACCGCTACGGGCAGACGGTCACCGTCCCGCCGGGCAACGACGGCACATCGGGCGCCCGCACCACCATGGCCGCCTACCCGGGCGAGCGGCCGGTGCTCGACTTCTCGGAGATGAGCGAGGACCCCGCCAACCGCGGGCTCGCGGTGAACGGCGACTACTGGCACATCGACGGCCTCACCGTCGAGCACGCCGGCGACAACGGCATCTTCGTCGGCGGCAGCGACAACGTCATCGAGCACGTCGTGACCCGCTTCAACCACGACTCGGGACTCCAGATCTCCCGGATATCCTCGGACACCCCCGACGACGAGTGGCCGGCGAACAACCTCGTCCTCAGCTCCGAGTCCCACGACAACGCCGACTCCGACGGCGAGGACGCGGACGGGTTCGCCGCCAAGCTCACCGCGGGCCCCGGCAACGTCTTCCGCTACGCGGTCTCGCACAACAACATCGACGACGGCTGGGACCTCTACACCAAGACGGAGACCGGTCCCATCGGCCCGGTGACCATCGAGGACTCCCTCAGCTACGGCAACGGCACCCTCTCCGACGGCACCGTGAACGAGGACGGCGACCGCAACGGCTTCAAGCTCGGCGGCGACGGGATCAAGGTCAACCACATCGTGCGGCGCAACATCGCCTACAACAACGGCCACCACGGCTTCACGTACAACAGCAACCCCGGCTCCATGACCGTGTCCGACAACGTCGGCATCGACAACGAGGAGCGCAACTTCTCGTTCGACAAGGGAACTTCGGTGTTCCGGGACAACACCTCCTGCCGCAGCGGTGACGGCTCCAACGACAAGACCGTCGGCGACGCGGACGGCTCCAACCAGTTCTGGACCGGCTCGAACGGCTCCCGGTGCTCCGCCTACGACGGGGCGATGGACTGGTCGTTCGCCTCCGACGGCCGCCTGGTCGTCTCGTTCGGCGGGACCGTGGTCACTCCGTGACACGCGACGACGGCGGTGCCGGGGCGGCCCGCACCCGGCACCGCCGTCGTCTCACTCCTCGCGCAGGGCCGTGACCAGGTCGCGGGGCAGCCCGTGGGTGTCGTGGAGGTAGTGAAGGTCCTCCTCCGTCAGCGTCCCGCGGAACCGGGGCCGGGCCAGCACCTGCCGCCCGCGTTCCAGCAGCCGGTCGAACCGGCGCTCCTCGTCGGCCAGCACGCGCAGCACCTCGCCGGGTTCCACGTCCTGCCGGAAGTGGTCCAGGGTGTGCCGGACCGGCTCGGGCGGCAGATCGCCGAGCGTGCGCGAGGGGTCCTCGCGCCGGAGCACGGTCAGAGCCCGTCGCAGCAGGCGGCGCAGCACGTAACCGCGTCCGGTGGCGGCCGGGCGGACCCCGTCACCGATGACGGCGACGGCGGAGCGCAGATGGTCGCAGACCAGCCGCAGCGCGGGCTCGTCCAGCGGCCACAGGGGCGGTACAAGCCGGCGCCAGGGGTCGAAGACATCGCACTCGAACACCGAGCGCCGGCCCTGGAGCAGCGAGGCCAGTCGTTCCAGACCGAGCCCGGTGTCGACATTGCGCTGCGGGAGCGGCACCAACGATCCGTCGTCGAGCCTGCGATGGCTCATCGTGACGTGGTTCCACACCTCCACCCAGCGGTCGTCCCCCGTGGGCGTGGACACGGGCGGCCCCTCGCCGCTCCACAGGAAGATCTCCGAGTCGGGGCCGCACGGCCCGGTCGGCCCGTTGGACCACCAGTTGTCCTCGACGGTCGGCTCCACGGGGACGCCCAGCTCCTGCCACATCCGCAGCGAGGCGGTGTCGCGCTCGGTGCGCTCGTCCCCGGCGTACACCGTGGCGCAGAGCCGGCCGGGGTCGATGCCCAGGCCCTCGGTGAGCAGCTCGTATCCCCATTCCAGGCTGCGCGGGCCCTCGTAGTCGCCCAGCGACCAGCTGCCGAGCATCTCGAAGACGGTGAGGTGGGTGGCGTCGCCGACCTCGTCCAGGTCGGTGGTGCGCAGGCACCGCTGCCGGTTGACCAGCCGGCTGCCCAGCGGGTGCGGGCGGCCCTCCAGGTACGGGGTGAGGGGATGCATCCCGGACGTGGTGAAGAGCACGGGGTCGCCGGGCGGCGGCAGCAGGGTGGAGCCGGTGACGCGGCGGTGGCCGCGCTCCTCGAAGTACTCCAGGAAGATACGGGCGAGCTGTTCGGTTTCCACGGGGCGGGCTCCTTCGCGGGTGGCGGGAAGGCGCCGGAGAACGGGGCCGTTCGGTCACCCGGCCGGGAAGGAATCACCGCGGCACCACCGACGGACCGTTTCCGGTCGCCGGGGGAAGGGAAGGTCAGACGGCGGCAACCGGCGAGCTGGTCGCTCGCGCGGTCGCGGTGGTGGTGATGCCGTTGACGTCCATACGCCGACGGTAACGCGCCCCCGGCCGCCCGTGCACCCGGATTCCGTCGCCGGCGGGCCCATGGAGAACGCGACGGCCCGCTCACGCGTCCTCCATTCCAAGGGAACTCCACGTGCCGGACGGTGCCGCCGTGCGGTCATGGTGCCGGACATCGATAGGCTGGGCGGCGGACCGATGCAAGGAGGATCTAGGACGATGGCAGGCAACACGGAGCCGTTGTCGCCGCGGGCCAAGCTGGCCGTGACGGCGGGCAAGGCCGCTGCGGCGGTGTCGCGGGCGGCCGGGCGGGGCAGCGGATCGGTGATCGGCGGCCGGGTGGCGCTCAAGCTCGACCCCGACCTGCTCGGGCGGCTGGCGCAGCACCTGGACGTGATCCTCGTCTCGGCGACGAACGGAAAGACGACCACCACCCGGCTGATCGCCGAGGCGCTGCGCGCCGCGGGCCCGGTCGTGTCGAACGCGCTCGGCGCCAACATGCCCGCGGGCATCACGTCGGCGCTGGCCGGCGGATCCGACGCCCAGTACGGCGTGATCGAGGTCGACGAGAAGTACCTCGCCGGGGTCGCCCGTGACACGACGCCCAAGGTGATCGCGCTCCTCAACCTCTCGCGCGACCAGCTGGACCGGGCCGCGGAGACGCGGATGCTGGCCGAGAAGTGGCGCGAGGGGCTGTCCGGCTCCAAGTCCGTGATCGTCGCCAACGCCGACGACCCGCTGATCGTCTGGGCGGCCTCCTCCTCCCCCAACGTGGTGTGGGTCGCGGCCGGACAGGCGTGGAAGGACGACGCCTGGTCCTGCCCGTCCTGCGGCGGGGTCATGCAGCGTCCCGGCGACGACTGGTTCTGCGGCGAGTGCGGTTTCCGGCGTCCGCCGCCGAGCTGGGTGCTGCACGGCGACTACGTGCTCGACCCGCACGGTTCGGCGTGGCCGATCCACCTCCAGCTCCCCGGCCGCGCCAACAAGGCCAACGCCACGAGCTCGGCGGCCGTCGCCGCGGTCTTCGGGGTGCCGCCGCAGGTGGCGCTGGAGCGCATGTACCAGGTGCAGGCCGTCGCCGGCCGGTACGACGTGGTGAGCTTCCTCGGCCGTGAGCTGCGGCTCCTGCTGGCGAAGAACCCGGCGGGCTGGCTGGAGACGTTCTCGCTGATCGACCCGCCGCCGACCCCGGTGATCCTCTCGGTGAACGCGCGCGGCGCGGACGGCACGGACACCTCGTGGCTGTGGGACGTCGACTACACCCAGCTCGCGGGCCACCCGATCTTCGTGCTCGGCGACCGCAAGCTGGACCTCGCGGTCCGCCTCGAAGTGGCCGGACTCGACTTCCGGGTCTGCGAGAACCTGGACGAGGCCGTGCAGCAGGCTCCGCCCGGGCGCATCGAGGTCATCGCCAACTACACCGCCTTCCAGGACCTGCGCCGCCGTGTCGGCAACTGACCCCGGCCCCGGGCCCCTCCGGAGAGGACGAAGCATGAGCAACAACAGCCTGCGGCTGGTGTGGGTGTACCCGGACCTGCTGAGCACCTACGGCGACCAGGGCAACGCCCTGGTGGTGGAGCGCCGGGCCCGCCAGCGCGGCCTGGACGTGGCGCGCGTCGACGTGCGCAGCGACCAGCCGGTGCCCACGTCGGGCGACATCTATCTGATCGGCGGCGGCGAGGACCGGCCACAGCGGCTCGCGGCGGAGCGGCTGCGCCGCGACGGCGGGCTCTCCCGGGCCGCGTCCAACGGCGCGATCATCTTCTCGGTCTGCGCCGGCTACCAGATCCTCGGCCACGAGTTCATCAACGATCTCGGGGAGCGCGAGCAGGGCCTCGGTCTGCTGGACGTGGTCTCGACGCGCGGCGAGGGTGCGCGGTGCGTCGGCGACGTGCTCGCGGACATCGACCCGCAGCTGGGCCTTCCGCCGCTGACCGGGTTCGAGAACCACCAGGGCGTCACGCACCTCGGGCCGACGGCACGGCCGTTCGCCCGGGTGCGGTTCGGCCGGGGCAACGGCACGGGCGACGGCACGGAGGGCGCGTACAACGACACCGTGTTCGGCACGTACATGCACGGTCCGGTGATGGCGCGGAACCCCATGATCGCGGACCTGCTGCTCAAGCTGGCCCTCGATGTGAACGCGCTCCCGCCGACCGACGACCGGTGGTACGAGGCGCTGCGCGCGGAACGCGTCGCGGCTGCCACGCAGCCCGCCTGACCAGGCATTTCACTGGTTGTCCGATGAGTGGCGCATGGCTCGGATGAGCGGCGTCCAGCAGGCGGACGCCCGGTTCGGTCCCGCCACCCTGCGCCGGTAGGGTGGCGGGGATCCAACCGGACGACGTGGTCCGGTCGTCGGCCCACGTTGCAAAGGTTTCCCGGGCAATGCGAATTGGTGTGCTCACCTCCGGCGGCGACTGCCCCGGCCTCAATGCCGTCATCCGGTCCGTCGTCCACCGCGCTGTGGTCGACCACGGCGACGAGGTCATCGGCTTCCACGACGGGTGGCGGGGCCTCCTGGAGTGCGACTACCGCAAGCTCGACCTGGACGCCGTGGGCGGCATCCTCGCCCGCGGCGGTACGATACTCGGCTCCTCCCGGGTCCAGCCGGCGCATCTGCGCGGGGGCGTCGAGACGGCACGGGGCCATGTGCGCGACCTCGGGCTCGACGCGATCATCCCGATCGGCGGCGAGGGCACCCTCAAGGCGGCGAACCTGCTCTCCGAGGCGGGGCTGCCGATCGTCGGTGTGCCGAAGACCATCGACAACGACATCGCCTCCACCGACGTGACCTTCGGCTTCGACACCGCGGTCGGCGTCGCCACCGAGGCGCTGGACCGGCTGAAGACCACCGCCGAGTCGCACCAGCGCGTCATGATCGTCGAGGTCATGGGCCGCCACACCGGCTGGATCGCGCTGCACTCCGGCATGGCGGCCGGCGCGCACGCCGTCGTCGTCCCGGAGCGTCCCTTCGACATCGACGAGCTGACCGAGGTCGTGGGCCGGCGCTTCTCGGCCGGCAAGAAGTTCGCGATCGTCGTCGTCGCGGAGGGCGCGAAGCCGCGCGAGGGCTCCATGGAGTTCACCTCGGGCGCCACGGACGTCTACGGCCACGAGCGCTTCACGGGCGTGGCCACCCAGCTCTCCGTCGAGCTGGAGCAGCGCCTCGGCAAGGAGGCCCGCCCGGTGATCCTGGGCCACGTCCAGCGCGGCGGCACGCCGACCGCGTACGACCGCGTCCTCGCGACCCGGTTCGGCTGGCACGCGGTCGAGGCGGCGCACCGCGGTGAGTTCGGCATGATGACCGCGCTGCGCGGCACGGACATCACCCTGGTGCCGCTCGCGCACGCGGTGGAGACCCTGAAGACGGTCCCGGCCGCCCGGTACGCCGAGGCGGAGTGCGTGCTCTGAGCGACACCCCGGCACGAGACCGCCCCCGGCCGCAAGATCGGCCGGGGGCGGTTCTAGTCTGGTCGGGACAACCAGCACGAAACAGGGACGTCCCGGCGTTCCCATCGGGAGTGAACAGATGGATCACAGCGGGCACGGCATGAACATGGACCTGCCGCCGTTCACGCTGGGACGGGGGCTCCACTTCTCCGCGGACCCGTTCTTCCTGATCGGCTGCGTCCTGGCGGTGCTGCTGTACGGGTACGGGGTGCTGAGGCTGCGGCGGCGCGGGGACGAGTGGCCCGTGGGGCGCACGGTCCTGTTCGTGATCGGTGTGCTGACGATCGCGCTGGTGATGTGCACCCGGCTCAACGACTACGGCATGGTCATGTTCAGCGTTCACATGGTGCAGCACATGGTGATCAGCATGCTGTCGCCCATCCTGCTGCTGCTGGGCGCGCCGGTGACGCTCGCGCTGCGGGCGCTGCCGGTCGCGCCGCGCGGCACGAAGGGGCCGCGCGAACTGCTGCTGATGCTCCTGCACAGCCGGTACATGAAGATCGTCACCCACCCCGCGTTCACGATCCCGCTGTTCATCGCCAGCCTGTACGGCCTGTACTTCACGCCGCTCTTCGACCACCTGATGGGCTCCACGGCCGGGCACCTCGTGATGATGGTGCACTTCCTGGCGGTCGGCCTGTTCTTCTTCTGGCCCATCATGGGTGTCGACCCGGGTCCCCACCGCCCCGGTTACGTGATGCGGATGCTGGAACTGTTCGCCGGGATGCCGTTCCACGCGTTCTTCGGGATCGCCCTGATGATGGCCTCCACGCCGATGGTGGAGGTGTACAAGAACCCGCCGGCCTCGCTCGGCATCGACGCGCTGTCCGACCAGAGCGCGGCGGGCGGCATCGCGTGGGCGTTCAGCGAGATCCCCTCGGTGGTGGTCCTGGTGGCCCTGGTTTTCCAGTGGTACCGCTCGGAACAGCGGACGGCGAAGCGCTCGGACCGCGCGGCGGACCGCGACGGGGACCAGGAGCTCCAGGCGTACAACGCGTATCTCGCCTCGTTGCAGGCGCGCGGACAGTAGCGGCGGACCCTCCTTTCGGGTGACGATGGCCTTTACGGCCGCGCGGCCGATGAGGAGGGTGCGCGCATGTCCGGATCCACGAAGACGATGGGAATGCTCACCGCAGGCGCTCTGGTGGCGGTGACCGCGTACACGGTGGCCCTGGGGAGCAACGGCTGGCTCTGGTTCGGCTGGGTGATCCTGGGGCTGATCACGATCGGGATGGTGGCTACGCGGGAGACCTGAGGCGGTCCAGCTCCTCGACGATCGCCTCGCGCACGGCGGCGTGCCGGGGGCCGAGCGCGTGGTTGTCGTCGCTCCAGCGCTCGCGCGGGTAGAGCCACACCGGCCTGCCCACCTGCTCCGGCGGCTCCCAGTCGTAGCGGGGCCACACGTGTGCGTGCAGGAACGGGGCTGTGTTCCCGAGAATCTCCAGGTTGACCCGTCGGAAGCCGGGGTCCAGCCGCTTGCAGGCCCGTTCGACGGCCTCGCCGAGGGTGTCCATGTCTGCCAGGAAGGCCGGCCGCCGAACGCGCGGAAGCTCGGACAGCCGCTGCACGGCGGGGTCGTCCACCAGCAGTACGGAGTATCCCGGCAGGAACTGAACGTCCCCGATCGCGGCGAACCCCGCCTTCAGCCTCCGGAGCACCGTGGGATTCCCGCCCCGGAGCGCGGTGCCGATCCGGTCCTGCCGCCAGTCGTCGGTCATGGGCGACGACTGTACCCACCGCCGGGGCCGCTCCGGGCTCCGGGCACCTCCCGGCCCAGGCGGTTCCGCGCTCCGGGCACCTCCCGGCCCGGGCGGTTCCGCGCTCCCGGCACCTCCCGGCCCGGGGACTGGAGCGCTCCCACGCACTGTTCCGAGCCCGCCCGGCGAGGATCGGGCAACGTTACGCAGAGGTGAACCGGCGCATACGGTGACCGGCCGCAACCGGTTCCGTCCGGGCCTCGCGACCGGGCGGCCCCTCGCGCGGGCCCTGCGGCTGTTACGCACACATCCGGCCCCGGCGGACCATGATGCGAACGCCGCAAACGCCCCGGGCAGCCGCGATGGCCCCTGCCTCTCCCGTCACTCCCGGTGCGTTTCGGCGCGGGAGCGAACGTTGCCGCCGGGCCGGCCGAACCGCCGACGAGTCCGGCCGACACGCCTCTGCCCTGCGCTTCGTCGCCACGGACGCAGCGTGGAACCCGTCACCGCTCCGTACGCACATCTCACACCGGGTGACCGCACGACTGCTCACCACACGGCGCGCTCCGGACGCCCGTGCGACCCCTCGCATGCGATTGCGAACGACCGCCAGGGACGCGGCAGGGGTGCCGCCATGCCTGGTTACCTGCAGTTACCTGGGCGGCAACTCCCCTGCGACCGGTGTCCGTTCGACGTGTGGCGCCGTTCACACGGCCGTAAGCCAGTTGCGCTTTAACTCTTGACAGGTGCCTGTCGCCACGCCACCTTGGGAGCGCTCCCACAATCAAGACTTGCACACTCCACCCCCTCCCCTTCTCCCCCAACGCCGTTGAGCCGCAAGGGCGTTACGGGGCGCAGCCGCGCTCCCCGTGACGATCCGCGCTGCCCGGCAGAGGAAGGCGTTTGTCATGAGCTTGGTGAAGCGTTGTAGGCCCCGCCGCACCACGGGGCTCCCGGCCCTCGTGGTCGGCGCCCTCGCCCTGACCACCGGCCTGGCCGGCGGGCCGGCGTCGGCCGCGTCGCAGGACACACTGCACGACCTCGCCGCAGCCCAGGGCAAGTACTTCGGCTCCGCCACCGACAACCCCGAGCTCCCCGACGCGGCCTACGCGGCGAAACTGGGCTCCGAGTTCGGGCAGATCACCCCCGGCAACTCCATGAAGTGGGACACCACCGAGCCCACCCGCGGCCAGTTCGACTTCACCAAGGGCGACGTGGTCACCGACTTCGCCCAGGAGCACGGCCAGACCGTGCGCGGGCACACCCTGGTCTGGCACAACCAACTGCCCGGCTGGGTGGGTGCGCTGCCCTCCACCGAGGTGGAGAAGGCCATGACCGACCACATCACAGCGGAAGCCACCCACTACCGCGGCGAGGTGGCCGCCTGGGACGTGGTGAACGAGCCGTTCAACGAGGACGGGACCTTCCGGACCAGCCCGTTCTACAACGCCATGGGCAAGGACTACATCGCCAAGGCCCTGCGCGCGGCACGCGCCGCCGACCCGGACGCCAAGCTGTACATCAACGACTACAACGTCGAGGGCAAGGGCGCGAAGAGCGACGCGATGTACGACCTCGTGAGCGATCTGCTCGCCGACGGCGTCCCGCTCGACGGGGTCGGGATGCAGGCGCACCTGGCGACCCAGTACGGCTTCCCGTACCAGATGCAGGGGAACATGCAGCGGTTCGCCGATCTGGGCCTGGACGTCGCCGTCACCGAGCTCGACGTGCGCATGCAGCTTCCGGCGGACGCCGCCAAGCTCGCCACCCAGTCCTCCTACTACGCGCAGGTCGTCGACGCCTGCCTCGCCGTCGAGCGCTGCGTCGGCATCACGGTCTGGGACTACACGGACAAGTACTCCTGGGTGCCGAGCACCTTCCCGGGCGAGGGCGCCGCCAACCTGTACGACGACAACCTGGCCCCCAAGCCCGCCTACGCCGCCGTGCGCACCGCCCTGGGCGACGAGGACGGCGGTGACGACGGGGGCGACGACGGCTCCACGCCGGGCACGCTGAAGGTCCAGTACCGTGCCAACGACACCTCGGCCGGTGACAACCAGATCAAGCCCGGCCTCCAACTCGTGAACACCGGCAGCGCCTCGGTCAGCCTCCCCGCCGTGACCGTCCGCTACTGGTTCTCCGGCGACAACGGCGCCTCGACGTACGGCAGTTGGTGCGACTGGTCACCGATTGGCTGCTCCACGATCACGCACCGGGTGGTGGCCGCGAGCACCCCGAAGGCCGGCGCCGACCGCTACCTCGAAGTCGGCTTCGCGAGCGGCACCCTCGCCCCGGGCGCGTCGACCGGCGAGATGCAGCTGCGCCTGAGCAAGACGGACTGGTCGAACTTCGACGAGTCCGACGACTACAGCCACGGCAGCGGCGCCTCGTACGCGGACGCCTCGAAGGTCACCGTGTACGTCGGCGGCGAACTGGTCTGGGGCATCGAGCCCTGATCCCGGGGCCCCGCTCAGGCTCCCGCTCCCCCGCGCGAACCCGCGCATGAACCCGCCGCACCCCGTCCCCACCGCTTCCCCTCCTCCCCTCCCCCTCGACGACACCCGCCACTGGAGGATTTGTGTCGATATCACGTAGAACGTTCAGCAGCGCCCTCGGCGGCAGCGTGCTGGCCATCGGTCTGGTGCAGGGCACCGCGGTCGCCAAGCCCGCCTCGGCGCAGGCCGGTACCGGAGCCCGCGCGGCCGCCGCCGGCGACGACCCGTACACGCAGGCGTTCCTCACCCAGTACGCCAAGATCAAGGACACCGCGAACGGCTACTTCAGCCCCGACGGTCTCCCGTACCACTCGGTCGAGACCCTGATGGTCGAGGCACCGGACCACGGCCACCAGACGACGTCGGAGGCCGTCAGCTTCTGGATGTGGCTGGAGGCGGCGTACGGCAGGGTGACCGGTGACTGGGCGCCGTTCAACGCGGCCTGGGCAGTGGCCGAGAAGACCATCATCCCGCAGCACGCGGACCAGCCCACCAGTGACTCGTACAAACCCTCGGCACCCGCGACCTTCGCGGCCGAGCACCCGCTGCCGAGCGGCTACCCCTCCGCGATGAACGGCTCGGTGCCGGTGGGCAGCGACCCGCTGTCGGCCGAGCTCGCCTCGTCCTACGGGACGATGGACGTCTACGGCATGCACTGGCTGATGGACCTGGACAACATCTACGGCTACGGAAACAAGCCGGGCACCGGCGGCGAGTCCGGGCCGGGAGCCGGCGCCTCCTTCATCAACACCTACCAGCGCGGTGCGCAGGAGTCGGTGTGGGAGACCGTGCCGCAGCCGACCACCGACCTCTTCAAGTACGGCGGCCCCAACGGGTATCTCGACCTGTTCGTCGGGGACTCCAGCTACGCCAAGCAGTGGAAGTACACCAACGCGCCGGACGCCGACGCCCGCGCGGTGCAGGCTGCCTACTGGGCGTACCGCTGGGCATCGGAGCAGGGCAAGGAGAGCCAGGTCGCCGCGTCGGTGGCGAAGGCCGCCAAGATGGGCGACTACCTCCGCTACGCCATGTTCGACAAGTACTTCAAGCGCATCGGCGACTGCACCGATCCCAACTCCTGCCCGGCCGCCTCCGGCAAGGACTCCCAGCACTACCTGCTGTCCTGGTACTACGCCTGGGGCGGGTCCGCGGGCAGCGGCGGCGGGTGGGCCTGGCGCATCGGTGACAGCGCCTCCCACCAGGGCTACCAGAACCCGCTCGCCGCGTGGGCGCTGTCCAACGTGCCCTCGCTCACCCCCAAGTCGGCGACGGCCAAGTCGGACTGGTCCAAGAGCCTGACCCGGCAGCTGGAGTTCCTGACCTGGCTCCAGTCCAGCGAGGGCGCCCTCGCGGGCGGCTGCACCAACAGCTGGGAGGGCAGCTACAGCGCGCCCCCGGCCGGCACGCCCACCTTCTACGGGATGGCGTACGACTGGCAGCCGGTCTACCACGACCCGGCGAGCAACAACTGGTTCGGCTTCCAGGCGTGGGGCATGGAGCGCGTCGCCGCGTACTACTACGTGACCGGCAACGCGACCGCCGAGGCGGTTCTCTCGAAGTGGGTCGCCTGGGCGTCGAGCGAGACGACCATCGGCGCCGACGGCAGCTTCCGCTTCCCCTCCACGCTGAACTGGACGGGCGAGCCGGACACGTGGAACGCCGCGTCGCCCGGTGACAACTCCGGCCTGCACGTCTCGGTGGTGAACTACGCCAACGACGTCGGCGTGGGTGCCGCGTACGTCAAGACGCTCACCTACTACGCCGCCAAGTCGGGCGACCAGGACGCGGCGGCGCTCGCCAAGGCCCTGCTGGACGCGATGGCGCTGAACACCACGGACAAGGGCATCTCGGTGCCGGAGACCCGGCTGGACTACAACCGGTTCGAGGACGAGGTGTACATCCCGTCCGGCTGGTCGGGCACCATGCCCAACGGCGACCCGATCCGGCCGGGTTCGACGTTCATCGGTATCCGCAGCTGGTACAAGGACGACCCGGACTGGCCGAAGGTGCAGGCCTACCTGGACGGCGGGGACGCGCCCGTCTTCACGTACCACCGCTTCTGGGCGCAGGCCGCGCTCGCCCTGGCCTTCGCGATCTACGCGGAGCTGCTGGTGGAGGGCGGCGGTGAGCCGGGCGGTGACACCGAGCCGCCCACCGCACCGGGCGGCCTCACGGTGACCGCGACCACCAAGGACGGCGTCTCGCTCTCCTGGTCCGCGTCCACCGACAACGTCGCGGTGACCGGCTACGACGTGTACCGCAACGGTGTGCTGGCGGGCAACGCGACCGGGCGGACGTTCACCGACTCCGGGCTCGCCGCCAACACCGAGTACACCTACGCGGTCGCGGCGCGGGACGCGGGCGGCAACACCTCGGCGCTGTCGGACGCGGTCCTCGCCAAGACGAAGACCGGCGGCTCGACCGGGACCGGCGCGGTGAAGGTGCAGTACAAGAACAACGACTCCTCCGCGACCGACAACCAGATCCGGATGGGCATCCAGCTGGTGAACTCGGGCAGCGCGCCCATCGACCTGTCGACGGTGAAGGTCCGGTACTGGTTCACCGCGGACGGCGGACCGAGCACCTTCGGCACCTACTGCGACTACGCGGCGCTCGGCTCCTCCACCATCACCCACACGGTGGTCGCCGTCTCCAGCCCGAAGACCGGCGCCGACCGTTACCTGGAGGTCGGGTTCACCGGCGGCGCCGGCACGCTGGCCGCCGGGGCGTCCACCGGTGAGATCCAGCTGCGGCTCAACAAGAGCGACTGGTCGAACTTCAACGAGGCGAACGACTACAGCCGGGCCACCAACACCTCGTACGCGGACTCCTCGAAGGTCGGCGCCTATGTCGCCGGCGCCCTTGCCTGGGGTGTCGAGCCGTGACAGGCCGCCCGCTGCCGGCGCTGGCCGGGACGGCCGCCGCCCTGGTCCTGGCCGCCGCGTCGATGCTGACCGGCGCGTCCTCGGCCCCCTCCGACGACTACAGCCGGACCGCCGTCAGGGCCTTCACCGACGCCCCGGAGGCCGGGGCGTACGTCAACGGCGCCCTGTCCTCGGGCACCACCCCCTGACCGGCTGAACCACCGGTCACCCCACCACTCCCGATGGCGGGTCAAACACTCACCCCGCTGAACCCGCCATCGGGCAGCACCCCCCATGAACCCGTCTGCGGGGAGTTTCCGCAGACGTACGAGAGGAGCACGGAGCCGCAATGAGTACCAGAGGCACCATCAAGCAAGGTCTGCGCAGGAGGCTGGCCGCAGCCTCCGCCATGGCCATGGGCGCGGCCCTGGCAGTGGCGATCCCCACCACCGCCGACGCCGCGGCTGCCCGGGTCGACAACCCCTACGTGGGCGCCAAGGCGTACGTGAACCCGGACTGGTCCGCCAAGGCCGCGGCCGAGCCCGGCGGCGCGGCCATCGCCAACACGCCGGCCTTCGTCTGGATGGACCGCATCGCGGCCATCGGCGGCACGCCGGGGGCAATGAGCCTGCGCGACCACCTGGACACCGCCCTCGAGCAGGGCGCGAACCTGTTCCAGGTCGTCATCTACGACCTGCCGGGACGTGACTGTGCCGCGCTGGCGTCCAACGGTGAGCTCGGCCCCACTGAGCTCGACCGGTACAAGAACGAGTACATCGACCCGATCTCCGACATCCTCGCCGACCCGGCGTACGCGAACCTGCGGATCGTCACCATCATCGAGCCGGACTCGCTGCCCAACATCGTCACGAACGCGGGCGGCACGGCCGGTTCGACCGACGCCTGCGCCACGATGAAGGCGAACGGCAACTACGAGAAGGGGATCGGCTACGCCCTGCACACGCTGGGCGCCATTCCCAACGTCTACAACTACGTCGACGCCGCCCACCACGGCTGGCTCGGCTGGGACAGCAACATGGCCCCGGCGGGCCTGGAGTTCAAGAAAGCCGCCACCTCCGAGGGCGCCACGGTGAACGACGTCTCCGGGTTCATCGTGAACACGGCGAACTACTCGGCTCTCAAGGAGCCGAACTTCAAGGTCACCGACTCGGTGAACGGCACCACGGTGCGCCAGTCCAAGTGGGTCGACTGGAACTACTACGTCGATGAGCTGTCGTTCGCCCAGGCGCTGCGCACCCAGCTGGTGGGCCAGGGCTTCAACTCCAACATCGGCATGCTGATCGACACCGCCCGCAACGGCTGGGGCGGCGCCGACCGGCCCACCTCGGCGGGCCCGCTGACCAGCGTGGACGCCTACGTCAACGGCGGTCGCGTGGACCGGCGCATCCACGCCGGCAACTGGTGCAACCAGAGCGGTGCCGGCATCGGTGAGCGTCCCACCGCCGCCCCCGAGCCCGGGATCGACGCCTACGTGTGGGCGAAGCCCCCGGGGGAGTCGGACGGCAACAGCGCCCCCGTCGAGAACGACGAGGGCAAGGGCTTCGACCGGATGTGCGACCCGACGTACGAGGGGAACGGGCGCAACGGCAACAGCATGACGGGCGCGCTGCCGAACTCGCCGCTCGCGGGTCACTGGTTCTCCGCGCAGTTCCAGGAGCTGGTGCGTAACGCCTACCCGCCGATCGACGGCAGCGGCGAGAACCCCGGCGGTGGCGACGACGACACCCAGGCGCCGACCGCTCCCACGGGTCTGACGTCCACGGCGAAGACCAGCAGCAGCGTCTCGCTGTCCTGGTCGGCGTCGAGCGACAACAAGGCGGTGACCGGCTACGACGTGTACCGGGGCTCCACCAAGGTGGGCTCGACCACCACCACCTCGTACACCGACACGGGTCTGTCGGCCTCGACCGCCTACAGCTACACCGTCAAGGCGAAGGACGCGGCCGGTAACGTCTCGGCGGCCTCCTCGGCCCTGTCCGTCACCACCTCCGCCGGGGGTGGCACCGGAACGGGCGCGCTGAAGGTCCAGTACAAGAACAACGACTCCTCCGCGACCGACAACCAGATCCGGTTCGGTCTCCAGCTGGTCAACACGGGCAGCAGCGCGGTGGACCTGTCCACGGTGAAGCTCCGCTACTGGTTCACCCCGGAGTCCGGCTCCTCCACCTTCGGCACCTCGTGCGACTACGCGGTCCTGGGCTGCGGGAAGCTGAGCCTGGCGGTGAAGTCGGGCGGTTCGGCGGCCGGGGCCAGCCACTACCTGGAGGTCTCCTTCGGCAGCGGCACCCTCGCGGCCGGCGCCTCCACCGGTGAGATGCAGCTGCGGCTGAACAAGAGTGACTGGTCCAACTTCAACGAGGCGGACGACTACAGCCACGGCACGGGCACCTCGTACGCCGACGCCTCCAAGGTCGGCGTGTACACGGCCGGTGCGCTCTCCTGGGGCACCGCGCCCTGAACAACCCGCCGGATGATCCGGTGATTCCCTCCCGGCCCCGCCACACCCGTGGCGGGGCCGGACCCCTTTCGGCGCATCCGCACAAGTGAGCGACGGGTTTTTGTTATGGTCTCCGGCCGGGCCGCATCTCCCAGGTGTGCGTGAAGCCAGAACAGGACTCCGGAAGAGTGAGCACAGCATGGGCCAGGACCGCGAACGGGCGTTGATCAAGGCGGCACGGGCCGGTGACGGCGACGCCAAGGACCAGCTCGTCGCGTCCTGTCTTCCGCTGCTCTACAACATCGTCGGACGCGCGCTGAACGGCCACGCGGACGTGGACGACGTGGTGCAGGAGACGGTCCTGCACATGCTGCGTGCCCTGCCCGGCTTGCGGAACCCGGAGAGCTTCCGCTCCTGGCTGGTGGCCATCGCGATGAACGAGATACGGGGGCACTGGCGCGACCGGCAGTCCGCCGCGATCCCGGTGGAACCCCTGGCCACCGGCCACGACCGGGTCGATCCGGCGGCGGACTTCGTGGACGTGACGATTCTGCGGCTCGGCCTGTCCGGACAGCGCCGGCAGGTCGCCGAGGCGACCCGGTGGGTGGACGAGGACGACCGGGCGCTGCTCTCGCTGTGGTGGCTGGAGGCGGCGGGCGAGCTGACCCGGGCCGAGGTGGCCGCCGCGATGAACCTGTCGCCCGAGCACACCGCCGTACGCGTGCAGCGGATGAAGGCCCAGCTGGACACCGCCCGGGTGGTGGTGGGCGCGCTGGCGGCCCAGCCCCGGTGCGTCCTGCTGGACGACATCCTCATCGGGTGGGACGGGGCCCCCTCGCCGCTGTGGCGCAAGCGCATCGCACGGCACGCGCGCGGCTGCACGGTCTGCTCCGGGTTCGGCTCGGGGCTGGTGCCTGCCGAGGGCCTGCTCGTGGGCCTCGCCCTGGTGCCGCTCGCGATGGCCGGGGCGGGCCGGAGCCCCCGGCTGACCGAGGTCGCGGCCGGTACGCCGCTCGCCGCACCCACGCGGCCGGGCCGGGCGGCGCTGCGACGGGACCAGGCGCGCCGCCGCCGGCGGAACGCCGTGGTGGCGTCCGTCGTCGCGGTGGGCGTGCTGGGGGCCGGGGGCGCCGCCGTCCATCTGTCGACGGGTGAGGACGGCGGCGACGAGGTCTCCGTCGCGACCGCCCCCGAGACCGACGGCTCCGTCACCGCGACCGCTTCCGCCGAGGCGTCCGCTTCCGCGACGCCGTCCGCCTCGCCCTCGCACTCCGCCGCGGGCCCGAGCCCGAGCGCCACGAAGACGAAGGAACGGGCGAAGCCGAGGAAGACGGCCCCCGCGACCAGCCGTCCCCCGGCGGCGGAGACCCCCGCCGCGACCCGGTCGGCCCCGGCCCGGCCCACGCCGAGCCCGCCGTCGGACGCGGAAGAGGTGCTGGCCCTGGTCAACACGGAGCGCGCGAAGGAGGGCTGCTCGCCGGTGACCGGCAACGACGAGCTGACGACCGCCGCGCAGCGGCACTCCGAGGACATGGCCGCGCGGGACTACTTCTCGCACACCTCGCAGGACGGCTCGGGCCCCGGCGAGCGGATCACGGCCGCCGGCTACCGGTGGAGCACGTACGGGGAGAACATCGCCAAGGGGCAGCGGACGCCGGCCGACGTGATGAACTCCTGGATGAACAGCCCGGGCCACCGGGCGAACATCCTGAACTGCTCGTTCAAGGAGCTGGGCGTGGGCATACAGGACAGCCCCGGCGGCATCGTCTGGACCCAGGACTTCGGCGCGGGGATGTGAGACCGCGGCGTCGCCGCGCGGGTGCGGGGTACATGTCTCCATCATCGACCCGCTGATGCCACCGGACCGGGGAGAGACCGTGTTCTACTACGTCCTCAAGTACGTCGTTCTCGGGCCGGTGCTGCGGCTGCTGTTCCGGCCGGTCATCGAGGGCGCGGAGCACGTTCCGGACCACGGCGCCGCGATCGTGGCGGGCAACCACCTGTCGTTCTCCGACCACTTCCTGATGCCGGCGATCCTCAAGCGGCGGATCACGTTCCTGGCCAAGGCGGAGTACTTCACGGGCCCGGGCGTGAAGGGCCGGCTGACGGCGGCGTTCTTCCGCAGCGCGGGCCAGATCCCGGTGGACCGGTCGGGCAAGGAGGCGGGCCGGGCCGCGATCCGCGAGGGCGTCGGAGTGCTGGAGCGGGGCGAGCTGCTGGGCATCTATCCGGAGGGCACGCGCTCGCACGACGGGCGGCTCTACAAGGGCAAGGTCGGGGTGGCGGTGATGGCCATCCGGGCGCAGGTGCCGGTGGTGCCGTGCGCGATGGTCGGCACCTTCGAGATCCAGCCGCCCGGCAGGCGGCTCCCCCGCCTCAAGCCCGTCGCCATCCGCTTCGGCGAACCGCTGGACTTCTCGCGCTACGCGGGCCTGGAGCATGAGAAAGCGGCCGTCCGGGCGGTGACCGACGAGATCATGTACGCGATCCTGCGGCTCTCCGGCCAGGAGTACGTGGACGAGTACGCCGTGAAGGTGAAGGAGGCGGCCCGGGACGGGCGGCCGGGCCGGTTCCCGAAGCGGCGACGCCGAGAGCGGATGCGCGAGCGGTGAACGCCCCTGGCCTGGGAGCGGGTCGTCCGTAGCGCCCCGGGGCCGCGTCAGCCCGCCTGCGCCAGGTCCATCGACATGAGCCCGCGCAGGCCGTTCTCCAGGGCCTCCGGGCCGGTGTCGCCGAACATGGCGAGCTGGGCGATGAACCCCTGGGCGGTCGCGATCAGAGCCCGGGCGACGTGCTCGTCGGGCACGTCCGCCCGGAGCACCCCGGCCTCCCGGTACAGCCCGACCAGCTCGGTCCAGGCCCGGCTCAGCCCCCCGAACGCCTCGGAAAGGGTGGCCGCCAGCCGCTCGCTGCGCAGGGTCTCGGACCACACCTGGATGATCAGCCCCGCGTACGCCCGGGGCTCAAGGCCCCGTTGCGCTTCGAGGCCGTCCGCGAACAGGCCCCGCGTCACCCGGCCGATCAGGACGTCCGGGGTGGGGACGGGAGTGTCCCGGGCCGCTCCTTCGAACGCCCGGCGCACCCCGTCGACGGCCTCGGTGGCGATGGCCGCGATCAGGTCCTCCTTGCCGCTGAAGTAGCGGTAGACCGCTCCCGCCGACAGGCCGGCCTCCTTCAGCACGTCCTGCATCGAGGTGCCGTGGAAGCCGGCACGGGCGAAGCAGCGCGCGGCGCCGTCGAGGATCTGTCTGCGGCGGGCGTCGAGGTGCGCCTGGGATACACGGGCCATGCGGCCAACCTAAAACGAACATTCATTCTTGACAAGCGACCGCGGCGGGGCGACAGTGGCGATGGCATATAAAACGAACGATCATTCTCTTTGAATCGAGGCCCTCACCATGTCCCTCACCCCGAACCGCCGCCTGCTGGTGGTGGTCCTGCTGGTTCCGCTGGTGGTGACCCTCGCCCTGTGGGCCTTCACCTGGCCCGCCGCCCGGACCGCACCGCGCGACCTGCCGGTCGGGATCGCCGGAACCGCACCGGCCGCCGACCGGCTCCAGCAGCGGTTCGAGGAGCGCGACGGGGCCTTCGATGTGCACCGGTACGGCTCCGAGGCCGCGGCCCGGGCCGCGATCGAGGACCGGACCGTCTACGGCGCGGTCGTGGTGACCGCCGAGGGCCCCGAGCTGCTGACCGCGAGCGCGGGCGGCACGGTCATCGCCCAGCTGCTGCGCGAGGCGGTGACCGCCGGAGCCCCGGCCGGATCCGAGGTGCCGGTCACCGACGTGGTGTCCGCGCCCGCCGCCGATCCGAGGGGTGCCGTGCTCGGCGCGAGCCTCCTGCCGCTGGCCATCGCGGGGGTCGCCGCCGGTGCGGCCGTCACCCTGCTGCGGCTGCGCGGGGCGCGGGCCGGGGTCGCGCTGCTCGGCGTGGCCGTCGTGGTGGGGCTCCTGGCCACCGCCGTGACGGACAGCTGGCTCGGCGCCCTCACCGGCGACTGGTGGAGCGAGGCCGGGACGATCGCCCTGATCGTGCTCGCCGTCGGAGCGCCGGTCGCGGGCCTCGCCGCCCTGCTGGGGACACCGGGCATCGGGATCGGCTCGCTGCTCATGGTGTTGCTGGGCAACCCGTTCTCGGGAGTGACCAGCGCGCCCGAACTGCTCCCCCGCCCGGTCTCCGTGATCGGCCGGCTGCTGCCGCCCGGGGCGGGCGGGTCCGCGCTGCGCTCGGTGGCGTTCTTCGACGGGGCCGCGGCGGCCGTCCCCGCTCTGACGCTCGGCGTGTGGGCGGCGCTGGGGCTGGTCGCGGTCCTCGTCGGCGGGCGCCGCCGTACGGCCGCGGACACCACGGCGCCGGAGCCGGTACGGGAGCCGGCACTGGCCGGCTGACCATGCTCAGGAGCGCGCCCCCGTCCTGGTGGACA
>NZ_JBMNDO010000149.1:0-18632 GCF_052542855.1 Streptomyces sp. SAS_281 | reverse complement strand
CGGCGGCGTCCGGTGCGTGCGATCGCAAGGCGGAGGGTCGCCCCGATACCGGGTGTATCGGGGCGATCCCGACAACGCGGCGAGCGTGCGTGCCAGGCGCCGCCGGACAGGCGGGACTTCCGAAACACGCCCTAAGGGCTGTACGGCGGCCAGGAGTGAGGAACGTAACGCAGAGGCCTCGTATCGACGGGTGGGCGAGGTCTGCTGCCGGGCCGGGTTCTCTGCTTCAATGGGGGGCATGGCCAGCTTCCCGCACACCTCGACCGGTCGCAGCGACCTCGAGCCGTTCTGGCCGTCCCGTCAGCACCACGACTTCGACCGGGTGTGTTGCCGCGCGCTGAGCGCGCCGGCCCTCTGAGCCCTCACCCGGCCTCCGGTCCGCGCGCACGCGGCAAGTCCGTCCACCGACGACTCCTTCGCGCGAAAGAGCTGACCCTCATGGCGAACACCCGTACCTTCTCCGCTGTCGCTGCGACCTCCTCGGTCCGTCCCTCCGCCCCCGACCGGCACCGGCTGCGCGCCGTCGCCCCCGACGAGGTCGTCCGGCCGGCCGACGTCTCGGCGCTCCTGACGCCGGGCGCGACCTGGCTGCCCGCCCCCCAGCACACCCTGCCGAGCCTGCCGGGCCGCCCGCCGATGGTCGGCTACCTGGTGCTCGTGCCCGCCGACCAGCAGCCGGCCTTCGCCGCCGTCGCCGCGCAGTACGCGGTGACGGAGCCGGCGAAGGCCGAGCCGGGGGCGGCGGGCCCGGTGACCATCGACTCCGTACAGCGCTCCGCTTCGGTGAACGGGCGGACGCTGGACCTCACCTACCTGGAATTCGAGCTCCTGGCCCACCTGGTGGCCCATCCCCACCGCGTCCACACCCGCGACCAGCTGGTGACCACGGTCTGGGGTTACGGGCACGTGGGCGACGGCCGCACCGTCGACGTCCACATCGCCCGGCTGCGCCGCAAGCTGGGCGCCGAGCACCGCCGCTCGATCCAGACCGTGCGCCGGGTCGGGTACAAGTACACGCCCTGACGGGCAGGCCCAAGGGGCGGGCCCCGGTTCCGGTACGCGCTACCGGAACCGGGGCCCGCCTCGTACACCCGCGTCAGCGCGGTGCGGGTCCGACCAGGTCCGGCGCCGGGGCCGGGGGCTCCGCGGGTTCGCCGTGGTCCAGGCCCGGCAGCCGGCGCAGGCCGCGCGGGGTGCGCCAGTTGCGCTCGCCGAGCAGCGCCATCGCGGAGGGCAGCAGCACCATCCGTACGAGCGTGGCGTCCAGCAGGACCGCGACCGCGAGGCCGACGCCCATCTGCTGCATGTCCTGCATGGACAGGGTGGCGAAGACCGAGAACACCGCCACCATGATCACGGCCGCCCCGGTCACCGCGCCGGCCGTGCGGCGGATGCCCTCGTCGATCGCGGCCCGGTTGCCGATCCCCCGCCCGTGGGCCTCGCGGATCCGGGAGACGACGAAGACGTGGTAGTCCATCGAGAGGCCGAACAGGACGACGAGGACGAACAGCGGCATCCAGGACTCGACCGCGCCGACGCCCTCCGAGCCGATGAGTCCGGCGCCCCAGCCGTGCTGGAAGACCGCCGTCATCACCCCGTACGCGGCGGCCACGGAGAGCAGGTTGAGGACGATGGACGTCACGGCGATCACGTACGAGCGGAAGCAGAACAGCATCAGCAGGAACGTCACGGCGGCGATGAAGAGGAAGACGGGGGCGATGCCGCGCTTCAGCTGGTCGTTGAAGTCGACGGACCCGGCCATCTCGCCGGTCACGTGGGCGCGGGCGCCGGTGGAGTCGAAGGCGGCGGGCAGGCGGTCCTCGCGCAGGGCGGTGAGGTCCTTCTCCCCACCGGGCAGCGGGACCTCGAACTCGGCGACGTTCTCCGCCCGGTGCACGGTGACGTGGTCGAAGCCGGCGAGGGCCTCGCGGACGGCCGGGGCGGTGATGTCGTCGGCCTCCACGACGACCTGGGCCGGGGCGGGGCCGCCGGGGAAGGTCTCGCTGATGTGGCGGTAGGCGACGGACAGCGTGGAGTCGGAGCCGAACTGCTTCTCCAGGCCCAGGGATTCGGTCTTCATGCCGATCGCGGGCGCGGCGAGCACCAGCAGGACGGTGACGGAGGCGGCGGCGAAGAACTTCGGGCGGTCGAGGACGGGCCGCAGCACCCGGCCGGCGATGCGGCCGCTCTGCTTGCCGCCCCGCTTGCCGCGCCGGTTCAGCAGCGGCACCCGCCCGGCCTCGACGCGGTCGCCGAGCCAGGACAGCAGGGCGGGCAGCACGGTGACGGAGCCGAGCATGGCGATGAACACGACGGTGATCGTGGCGAGGGCGAAGCCCTTGAAGAGCATCAGCCCCGACAGGAACATGCCGGCCATGGCGACCATCACGGTGATCCCGGAGACCAGGACGGCCCGGCCGCTGGTGGCGGCGGCGATGCGCAGGGCGGTCTCGGCGTCGCGTCCGGCGGCCCGCTCGTCGCGTTCGCGGCGCAGGTAGAAGAGGCAGTAGTCGACGCCGACGGCGAAGCCCATCAGGAACATCACGGAGTACGTGGTCTGGAACAGGTGCAGCTGGTGGCTGGCGAGCGAGAGCAGGCCGAAGGCGGCCATGCACGCGGTGAGCGCGAGTCCGACGGGCAGCAGGGCGGCGACGACGGCGCCGAAGGCGACCAGCAGGATGCCGAGGGCCAGCGGTACGGCGGTGAACTCGGCCTTCTTGAAGTCGTCCGCGAGCAGGTCGCCGAGCCACTTGCCGGCGCTGGCGTCCCCGAACTGGCTGACGGTGACGCCGGGATGCCCCTCCTCGACCCCGGCGACCGCGTCCAGCACGGGCTGCACCCGGTCGGGGGCCGTGTCCGGGTCGCCCTTCATCTCGAAGGTGATCAGCGCGTCCTTGCGGTCCTCGGACGCCACCGGGTCCGCGAGGCCGGTGACCTGGCCGGTGTCCTGGATGGCGGTGGTCAGCTCGCGGGCGGCGGTGCGCCAGCCGTCCGGCTCGGCGGAGGACACCATGACGAGTTCGCCGGCCCGGTGGCTGAGGCCCGCGTCGGAGAGGATCTGTTCGGCGCGGGCGGAGTCGCCCGCGCCGTTCTCGGCGTCGGTCATCTCGACCATGCCCGAGGCACCGCCGATGCCCGCGGCGAGTACGACGAAGAGCAGCCAGCCGAGAACGGCCGTCTTGCGGTGGTGTGCGCTCCACACACCGATACGTGCCGCGAGGTTACGCCTCATGGCGGGTTCGCCCCCTGTTGGTGGAAGTCCGACGATGCCCTTCGAATCTAGGAACGCCGGGCCGGCCGCCCCAGCCGGTGAAACCCCCGGTCACCCGGCACACAGGGCGAGGAACGGGGGGTGGTGCTGGGTACACCCCCACCGGGTGGCGAACCGGCTGCCCGGCGCCGGGTGTGCCGGGTCAGACTGTGTGCGACACGGGGCCGGCACGAGGGCCCGGCGAGGGGAAGAGGGACCGGGATGGACGCGAAACGGGGACGGATCGGATCGGCGCTGCTGGCCGCGTGGCGCGGGCTGGTGGTGTCGTTCGCCGCCCTCGCGGGCTCGTGCACGCTGTTCTCGCTGGCGCTGGTCTCCATGGCCACGATCCCGCTGGGCATCGGCCTGGTGACCACGCCGTACATCCTGGAGGCGGTCCGCAAGCACGCCAACCAGCGCAGGCTGCTCGCGATCACCTGGTCGGACGTGCGCATACCGGTCCCGTACCGGCCGTTCCCGAAGGATCTGCGGAGCGGGTTCACCGGGCAGGTGGAGCGGACCACGCTGATGCTGAAGGACCCGGCGACCTGGCGGGACATGCGGTGGATGCTGATCGACATGACGGCCGGCTACACGGTGGCGATCCTGGCCGCGGCGCTGATGGTCTACCCGGTGGAGGGGTTCGTCCTGGCGGCGGGGCTGTGGCGGGTCTTCACGGACGACCGGTACTGGTACGCCTTCGTCCCGGTCGACAGCCAGGCGACGGGGCTGATGGCCGCCGCGCTCGGCGTGGCGGTCTTCGCCGCCGGGGTGCTGCTGAGCGAGCGGCTGCTGCGCGCGCACTTCGTGCTGGCCCGGTCGGTGCTCGCCCCGACCCAGGAACAGGAACTCGCGCTGCGCATCGACCGGTTGACCGAGACCAGGCACGAGGCGGTGGACACGGCCGCGTCCGAGCTGCGGCGCATCGAGCGCGATCTGCACGACGGGGCGCAGGCCCGGCTGGTGGCGATGGGGATGAACCTCGGCACCGTCGAGGCGCTGATCGAGAAGGACCCGGCGCAGGCGAAGCAGCTCCTGGCGATGGCCCGGGAGTCCTCGGCCGAGGCGCTGACGGAGCTGCGCGACCTGGTCCGGGGCATCCACCCGCCGGTGCTCGCGGAGCGCGGGCTCGGGGACGCGGTGAAGGCGCTGGCGCTGCGGCTGCCGGTCCCGTGCGATGTGACCGTGGAGCTGGGGGGCCGGGCCGAGGCTCCGGTGGAGTCGGCGGCGTACTTCGCGATCAGCGAGGCGCTGACGAACGCGGCGAAGCACTCGGGGGCCGACCGGATCTGGGTGGACCTGCGCCACAGCGACGGATCGCTGCGGTTCACGGTCACGGACAACGGGAAGGGCGGCGCCTCGGTGGGCGCGGGTTCCGGGCTGAGCGGAATCGAACGGCGGCTCGGTACATTCGACGGCGTCATGGCCGTCAGCAGCCCCGCGGGCGGTCCCACCATGGTGACCATGGAGATCCCTTGCGAGTTGTCCTAGCCGAAGATCTCTTCCTGCTGCGCGACGGCCTGGTGCGGATGCTGGAGGCGTACGACTTCGAGATCGCGGCCGCCGTCGAGACCGGGCCGGAACTCACCAAGGCCCTCGCCGAGTTGGAGCCGGACGTCGCCGTGGTCGACGTCCGGCTCCCGCCGTCCCACACGGACGAGGGCCTGCAGTGCGCGCTGGCGGCCCGGCGGGCGCGGCCCGGGCTGCCCGTCCTCGTACTCTCGCAGCACGTCGAGCAGTTGTACGCGCGCGAGCTGCTGGCGGACGGCGACGGTGGGATCGGGTACCTGCTCAAGGACCGGGTGTTCGACGCGGACCAGTTCATCGACGCGGTCCGCCGGGTCGCGGCGGGCGGTACGGCGATGGATCCGCAGGTCATCTCGCAGCTGCTGACGCGGCGTTCGCAGGACAAGCCGATGGGCGGTCTGACGCCGCGCGAGCGGGAGGTCATGGGGCTGATGGCCCAGGGCCGGTCGAACGCGGCGATCGCCTCGCAGATGGTGATCACGGAGCGGGCGGTGGCCAAGCACACCTCGAACATCTTCGGGAAGCTGGGCCTGCCGCCGTCCGACGACGACAACCGCCGCGTTCTGGCCGTACTGGCGTATCTGGACCGGGGTTAGGAGCGGGACGGCGGCGGCTGGGCTCAGCCGTTGAACCAGGCCGCCACGTCGAGCCGGAAGGCGCCGCCCGGGGCCATCGTGCGCAGGTCGTCCTCCAGGGCGCGGACCCGCTCGGCGCCGAGGGCCCGGACCCACTCGGCGCGCAGCCGGTCGAAGCCGTCGGCGGACCGCCGGAGCACATCGATGCCGCGCGAGGTCAGCAGGACCAGCTTGCGGCGCCCGTCGGCCGGGTCGTCGGCGCGTTCCACGTAACCGAGGCTTTCCAGCCGGTCGACGGTCTTGCCGGCGGCCTGCTTGGAGACGCCCAGGCGGCGGCCGATCTCGCTGGCGGTCGCCCCCTCGATGCCGACGGCCTGGAGGGCGTAGCCGTACGCGGGCCGCATGTCCGGGTGTCCCTGCTCGGCCAGCTCGCGGTGGAGCGCGTCGATGACCGTACGGAAGCCGGCGAACAGCAGAAGGGGCAGCTCGAAACCCCTGCCGATCTCCTCGGGGCGCACTTCTCCCTGCCCGCCCGCACTCTCAGCCATTGCGAAACTCGACAACCTGGTTTACGTTTTCGTCAATCACGTTGTCGAGTTTACCCGAGAGGCCCCACCATGCCCGCGACCGCCTTCCCCGACCACACCCTCGAATCCGCCCCCGCCGCCGCCCGCCCCGGGCTGGCCGCCATCGCCGGGAAGCAGGGCTTCCTGCCGGCCGCCGCCGGGCGGATGGCCACCTCCCCCGAGGTGCTGAACGGCTTCCTCAGGATGAACGCGCTCTTCGAGTCCACCACCCTGGACAAGCTCTCGCGCGAGGTCCTGAGCATGACCATGGCCACCCGGAACGACTGCCACGTCTGCGTGGCGATGCACACCGGCATACTCACCGCCCTGGACGCCGCGCCCGCCCTCGTCGCCGCCCTGCGCGAGGGCACCCCGCTCCCGGACGGACGCCTGGAAGCCATGCGGCAGTTCACCCTGGCCGTCCTCGCCGCGCACGGGGCCGTGGACGGCACGGCGATCGAGGCGTTCACGGCCCACGGCTACACCACGCGCAACGCGCTGGAGGTGACCCTCGGCATCGCCGCCTACACCCTGTCCACCTTCGCCAACCGGATGACCGCAGCGCCGGTCGACGGCCCGCTGGCCCGGTTCGCCTGACACCCGCGGAGCATCCGGCGCACGCCGCCCGGAGTGACCATCGCACCATTCGCTCGTTCAGCTGAATGTGCGCCTACCGTCAGAGCTACCGCCGCCCGTCGCTCCGGTCGACGCGGAACAGGCCGAGGCCGCGCTGGTCGAGCACTACCCGCGGCTGGTGCGGATCGGCTACCTCCTGCTGCCGCCCTCGCCGAGCCGCGCCCGGCGCGTGTTCGCCGCCCACGCCCTCGCGCAGCGCTCCCTCCAGGCGGCCCACCGCGCCGGAGCCGCCGCCGTCCCCCTCCCCCGCCGGGCCCGCCGCCCCGGCCGCACCGACGACGCCGACCCCGCGTACACCTACGTGCGGCGCCAGGTGCTGCGCCGGGCGCTGGCGGCGGGGCGCGCCCGGCGCTTCCGGCCCTGGCCGCGCCGCGCCGCGTTGCCGCCCGCCCTGCCGTCGGCATGGGGCCTCCGCCTGCTCCCGCACCCGGGCGGCGCCGGGGAACTCGCCCTGGAGCGGGAGCTGGCGGCGCTCACCGCCCCCGCCCGGGCCGCGTTCGTCCTGCGCGGCTTGGAGGAACTCGCGGACGGCGATGTCCGGCGGGAGCTGGCCGCCGCCGGGGTCGCCGATCCGCACGCGGCCCTGACCGAGGCGGACGGGGTGCGGGCCGGCTACGCGCTGCTGGGCTCCCCGGAGTTCGACCCCTGCTCGCTCCAGGCCCGGCCGCCCGATCTGCCGGGCCGCCGCAGACGGGCCCGCACCGCGCTCGCCGCCGGCGCCGCGCTCCTGGTGTGCGGGGCGCTGCTCGGTCTGCCCGGCGACGGCTGGGGGCACGCGTCGCGGTCCGCCCCGCTGTACGCGCGCAATCCGGCGTCCGAAGCGGCCCTGGACCCGGGGGCGTTGCGCCGGGTGCCCGCGTCGTACTGGCTCCGCTCGCCGCGTACGGACTTCACCGTCTGGCCCACGCGCGGCGACCGCACCGGGGACACCCGGCTGCTGCGGCGGGCCCTTGAGGTGTGGGCCCGGCCGGGCGCCGGGGTCCGGACCTCGGCGACGCCCGGCACGCCCACGGGCCCGCCGATGGGCGCCCCGCAGCTGCTGTACGCGGGTGAAGTGGGGGAATCCGCCGTGGTGCTGTTCCACGACGGGCTGCGCGTGGTGCGGTACGCGGAGCCGCGCAACGCCGACCCCGCGCTGGGCGCCGCCCTCGACTTCGCCCGGGTGGACGGGGCGGACGAGGCGTCGTCGGGCGCGCTGGTGGTGGCCCGGACCGGGGACGGGGTGCGCTATCTGACGGCGCCCTGGGTGCGGGGGGCCAAGGTGCGGGACCTGCGCGCGCCGGACCGGGCGCCGCGCCCGCTGCACCGCTCCCCGGACGGGGTGACCGGCCCGCTGGCCGACCCGGCGGCGGGCTCCGGCTGCCGGTCCTGGGAGGCCGTCGAGCTGGCCGGGGGCTCATCGGTGCGGCTGGTCACGGACCTGGGCGAGCTGGCCCCGGCCCGGCTGACCTCGGGCGCCCCGGGGAGCCCGCACGACGTCACGGGGCGGGCCGAACGGGAGAGCTGGGCGCGGACCGCGTGTCTGCTGCGGGAGGTCCGGTCGCACGGGGTGCGGTCCGTCAACTCCTGGGCCTACGCCCGGCAGGCGCTGCCCGAGGACGGTGGCACGGCGCACTGGCTGTGCACCCGGGCGGAGACCTGGCGGGGCTCGGGGAGCAGGGTCGTCGTCCAGTTCCAGGCCCCGTCCGCCCGGCCGGCGGCGCCCGGCGCGGTCGCGGCGCGCGCGGAGGACGCGCCGGAGTGCGGGGCGCGGGTGCCCAGGGTGCTGGCGGGCGTGCTGTGGCAGTCGCCGGGCGGGCGGTGGTACGTCCTGGCGGCGGGCAGCGGGCAGTTCGCGTCGCTGTCCACGTCGGGCGGGGTGGCGGGCACCGTGCGGGGGCGGCTGCTCGCGGTCCCCGCGGCCGAGGGCGTCCGGCCGCGGCTCGACGGACGGCTGAAGGACGGCAGCCGGGTCGGCGCGCTGCACTGATCCGCCGCCGGACGCCGTGCGCACGGACCCCCCTCCGGACCGCGTCTCACGGTGCCGGACCTCCGATCCGGCCGGACCCACCGGTCGGTACGCTGGGGGCCATGACGACCGGGGTGCGGCGCAGGATGGGCGTCGAGGAGCGCAGGCAGCAGCTGATCGGCGTCGCCCTGGAGTTGTTCAGCCACCGGGCGCCGGACGAGGTGTCGATCGATGAGATCGCGGCGGCGGCCGGGATCTCGCGGCCCCTGGTCTACCACTACTTCCCGGGCAAACAGAGTCTGTACGAGGCGGCGTTGCGCCGGGCGGCCGACGAGCTGGCGGCCAGGTTCCTGGAGCCGCGCGAAGGTCCGCTCGGCGCCCGGCTGTTGCGGGTGATGGACCGGTTCTTCGACTTCGTGGACGAGCACGGACCCGGGTTCGCGGCGCTGATGCGGGGCGGCCCCGCGGTGGGTTCGTCCACGGCGAACGCCATGGTCGACGGGGTGCGCCGGGCCGCCTGCGAACAGATCCTGGCCCATCTGGACGTCGGGGAGCCCCCGGCCCGGCTGGAGTTGGTCGTCCGGTCCTGGGTGTCGCTCGCCGAGGCGACGGCGCTGCTCTGGCTGGACGGGCGGCGGGTGCCCCGGGCGGAGCTGGAGTTGCAGCTCGTGCACGACTTCGCGGCGCTGGCCGCCGTGAGCGCGGCGTACGACGAGGAGATGGCGGGGATCGTGCTGCGGGTGCTGGCGCAGGAGCCGGCGGACGGGCCGTTCGGGGACCTGCTGGCCCGGCTCTCCGCCCTCGCACCCGCCGTGCCGGCGGTGCCCGCGCAGCGGCTGCCGTAAGGCGGCACGCGAGGGGCCGCGTGCCGCCTCCGGGGTTCAGCGTCGTACGGACACGAACGGCTGGGGCTCCGCGCCCCCGGCGGTCGAGGTGCCGACCACCGTGAGTCCCGCCCTGCCTCCGGTCACCGCGTTCGCGACGTTCTCCACCGGGCCCGACGCCGTGGGCTGCGGGAGTCCGAGGTCCTTCCAGTGGTTGCGGCCCGTCGGATTCCAGGCCCACGCCAGCGCGTCCCGCCGCTCACCGAGGGTCTGGCCCACGACGGCGATCCCGCCCCCGGAGCGTGCGGTGACACCGAAGAGCCGTGCGGGCACGTCCGGCACGGCGAGCTTGTGCCAGCCGGTGGCGTCGTGGCGGGCGACCAGGGCGCGCGTAGTCCCGTCCTCGGGCGACCAGTCCTCGCCCACCAGCCACAGCGCGCCGTCCCCGGTCACCGCGAACTTCTGGGCCTGCCCGGGGACGTCCGTGACGCCGGGGGCGTCCACCCGCTGCCAGGTGGCGCCGTCGTAGTGCAGCAGCAGGGGGCGGCCGGTGTCACCGTCGTAACCGGCCGCCCAGACGTCATCGGCGGCGACCGCCTGTATGCCGTTCAGGTACCAGTACTCGCCGGGCAGTTCGGGAAGCGGTACGTCATGCCAGGCCGTCCCGTCGAAGTGGCGGACGATTCCGGCGGTCCGGTACTGGATGTTCCACGTCCCCTTCGCCTCGTTCCAGGTGCGGGAGACCTCGATCTGCGCGTTCCCGGCGGCCCAGGCGCCGCCCGCACGGGCGTCCACGTCCAGCAGCGAACCGGCGTCCGACTTCTCCGGCAGCTCCGCCGCCACGACCTGCCAGCGCTCGCCGTCGAAGTGCTGGGTGTACACCTTTCCGTCCAGGGCGGCGGAGTCGTCGCCGACGAGCCACACGTCACGGCCGCCGTTCGCGTCCATGGCGTTGACCCGGCTGCTGACGTCCCCGGCGGCCGTGGTCGCCGACTCCACGGGCGTCCACGCCGCTCCGGGCTCTGCGCGTTCGGCCACGACGGGCCGGAAGCGGGTCACCTGGCCCTCGTTGTGGACGGTGAACCCGGCCGCCCAGGTCCTCCCCCGCCCCACGTTCGCGACGTCGAGGAGCGTGGCGTCGCTGTACGGGGCCGCCTCGGCCGCCCAGGCGCGTGCGGGCCCGTCCAGCGCGGAGGCGGGCACGGGCGCGGACAGGGCGACGGTCAGGGCGGCCGTGGCGACGGCGGCGTGGAGCAGTGAGCGGCGGCTGTACTTCAGCACGGGGTGGTTCCTTCCGGAGACGGTCTCACCCGGTAAGTGCCGTGGCCCGCCCGCCGGGTTGCACCCGGGCCGGGTCAGACCTTGCGGTAGGAGGGGTCCAGGTCCCGGGCCTCGGCCGAGAGGTGCGGTGCCGGACCGGTGACCGTGCCGAGGTGGGCGCGCAGGAGCTCCAGGACGGCCTCGGTGAGCCGGGCCTTGGTCTCCGGGGTGCGGCCGGGCAGCAGCGAGATGTCCACGTGCACGAGCACGTCTCCGGCCGGCGCGTCCGCCACCACGGTCTCCTCGGCCCGGCGGAACCGGGTCTTGCAGGCGGCGATCTTGGTGTCGACGGTCGCGGCGACGACCGGGTGCAGCGCGAGGGCGAAGGCGGGGCGGTCGAAGGTGTCGCCGAGTTCGGCGGAGTAGTCGACGGTGATCTGCGGCATGACGGCCTCCGGGGCGGTCGGGCGGTGGGCGGACGGTGTCCAGCCTCCCCGTACCGGTGAAGGTCGCACAACAGGTATCCGCTAGGTGAGCAGCTCCCCGTGCAGCGCCAGGGCGAGGCCCGCCTCCGCGCTGTCGGCCCGGCCCTGTTCGAACGCGCGCCGGTACGCCGCGTCGCCGACGGCCTCCCGGGCGCGCCGCTCGCAGGTCTCGCGGACCGGGCCGAGCTCGGGGGTGCCGCGCTGGGGGTGGCCGACCATGCGCCAGTAGACCTGTCCGGTGCCGTAGACCCGGGCGGCCCTGGCCCCCTCGCCCTGGGCGGCGATGGCGGCGGCCAGGATGTCCAGGCCGAGCGCGATGCCGAAGCGGTCGCGGAGCCGGTGCTTGCCGGCGAGCATGGCCCGGGCGTGCGCGGCGGCGGGTGCGGCGCGGCCCTGGAGCAGGGCGATCAGGGCGAGTTGGTAGTCCACGTAGGACCGGGTCCAGCACTCGTCCTGGGCTTCGCAGGCCGCCCGCAGCACGACGGCGGCCGACGCGGCCTCCTCCAGCCGGCCGAGCCCGGTGAGGGCGAAGACGGTGATGAGGTGGCAGCGCAGCCGGTAGGCCGCTTCGAGGCGGGTGCCGGACGCGGTGGTCCGGAGCACCCGCTGCGCCTCGCGGAGGCCCTTCTCGGGCTCGCCGGTCATCAGGTGGGTGAGTCCGCGCAGGTACGCGGCGGCGAGGATGCCCTCGTCGGTGCCGTCGGCGGCGGCCGCGCGGACGCACTCCCTGCCGATGCGTTCGGCGGCCGGGTAGTCGCCCTGGAGGAGGACGCAGATGCCGAGCACCCACAGCACCCGGGTGCGGTGGGGGCCGTCGGCCGGTCCGGTGTCCAGGGCGCGCTGGGCGTAGCCCCGGGTCTGTGGGAGGTGGCCGCAGCAGCACCAGAAGAAGCCGATGCGGCCGGCCATCTCCTGGGCGGTGGCGGTGTCGTGCGCGAGGAGGTGGTCGAGCGCGGCGCACAGGTCGGCGTGCGCGTCGGCGATGCGGTGGTACCAGAGGATCTGGTCGTCGCCGGTCCAGCCCGCGTGGGCGTTCCGGGCGAGGCTCAGGAAGCAGGCGGCGTGCCGGTCGGCGGCGGACCGTTCCTCGCCCAGCTCCGCGAGCCACATCCGGCCGTACTCGCGCAGGGTGTCGAGCATGCGGTGGCGGGTGCCCTCGCGGGTGACGACGGACTTGGCGGCCAGGCCGCGCAGGGCGGTGCGGACGCCGTCCCCGGTGAGGGGGCCGCCGGCGCAGACGGTGACGGCGGTGTCCTCGTCGAAGTCGCCGCGGAGCACGGTGAGCCGGGCCCACAGGAGCCGTTCGAGCGGGCTGCACAGCTCGTGGGACCAGCCGATGGTGGTGCGCAGGGTGCGGTGGCGGACCGGGCGGAGGGTGGCGTCGGCGAAGGCGTCGAGCCGGGAGCCGAGGCGCTGGGCGATCTCCTGCACGCTCTGCCGGCCGACCGCGGCGGCGGCGAGCTCGATGGCGAGCGGGATGCCGTCGAGGCGGCGGCAGATGTCGGCGGCGGCCTCGGCGGTGCCGGGTTCCCGGAACGGGGTGGCGGGGGCGGCGGCCGTGGCGCGTTCCCGGAAGAGGGTGAGCGCGTCGGCGGCGCCGTCGACGGGCAGCGGGTCGACCTCCACGAGCTGTTCGCCCCGGAGGTCGAGGGGCTGGCGGCTGGTGGCGAGGACGGTGAGTCCCGGCGAGGTGGTCAGGATCTCGCCGAGGAGGTGGGCGCAGGCGGGGCGCAGGTGCTCGCAGGAGTCCAGGACGAGCAGGAGCTGTTTGTCGCCGAGCCATTCGCACAGCACGTCGATGGGCGCGCGCAGGGTGTGGTCGCTGAGGCCGACCGCGTCGGAGACGGTGGCGAGGAGGAGTTCGTCGTCGTGCAGCGGGGCGAGGTCGGCCCACCGGACGCCGTCGCGGTAGCCGGGTGCGGCACGGCGGGCGGCGCGGAGCGCGAGCCGGGTCTTCCCCACGCCTCCGGTGCCGGTGAGGGTGGTCAGCCGGCCGGTGGCGAGGGCGTGTTCGAGCCCGGTGAGCTCGGCCGTCCGTCCGACAAAGCTGGTGGTCTCCTCGGGGAGGTTGCTGGCCATCGTCACCGTCGCTGCACAGGTGGAGTGAAAGGCGTGCCCGGGGGTGTGTGGAGCTGCACCCCCGGGCGGGTGCCCATACGGTAGTCCTGTGACGGTCAGCGCAGGGTGAACACCGCCACTGTGCGTCCCGGAACGGTGAAGCTGCCCGAACTCCGCTCGTAGGAGGACTTCTTGACGGTAGAATCCGCGCCCTTCGCCTGCACGGGGTGCAGGGCGTAGTCCTTGCCGGCCAGCTCGGCGACCTTCTGGGTGCTGGTGCCGGGCGCGGCGTTGAAGACGACGACGAGGGTGCCGAGGCGCATGGTGATCACGCCGGGGGTCTCGTCCTCGCCGGACAGCGGGAAGGAGAGCCGGGACTGCACCTGCGCGGCGGACGCCAGGTCGAAGTCCTTCTCCGTGGTGCGGATGGTGAGCAGGTCGCGGTACGCGGCCGAGGCGCCGTCGATCTGTGCGCAGCCCGGGCTGACCGTGTCGTTGGTCAGCAGGGGCTTCGCGTAGGGCCACTTGGCCTCGTTGTCCGCGGCGGGCGGCAGTCCGCGCCCGAAGCCGTTGCCGGCCCGGCAGTCCCAGTGCAGGGCGTTGAACCAGTCACCGCTGTCGAAGGAGTTGCGGTCCAGCGACTTGGAGCGCAGCAGGTCCGTGCCGGCCTGGGAGAGCGCGGGGCCCTGCGAGAGGGTCGCCGTCGCCATGGCCAGGACCTGCATGCGGGCCCGGTCGGCGGCCGGGGTGCCCGCCGGGAGCTTGAACGCGAGCGCGTCGTACAGGGTCTCGTTGTCGTGGGCGTCGGCGTAGGCGAGGGCGTCACCGGGTGCGGCGGCGTAGCCGGCCGGGGCGCCGTTGTAGTCGACGCCGGAGCCCTTGACGGTGTTCCCGGAGGTGTCGGTGAACGTGTAGTCGGCGAGGTTGCCGGTGAGGCCGACCTTGATCAGGTCCTGGTAGTGCAGCAGGCGGGCCTTCTGCTCGGCCTGCGTGCCGTTGGCGGTGGAGGTGTTGGGGTCGGTGTAGAGGCCGGTGGCGAAGCCCTGGACGCCGGGGTCCTCGTCGAACGGGGAGCCGCCGCGTACGGCGTCGCGGGCCCGGTCGGAGAAGGTGGCGATGCCGGTGCCGGCCATGTTCTTCTGGGTGGCCTGGACGAAGCGGGCGTCGTCGGCGATCTCGCCGAAGTTCCAGCCCTCCCCGTACAGGATGATCTTCTTGCCGTCCACGCCGTCCTTGGCCACGGTCAGCGCGTCGAGGGCCTTGCGCACGGCCAGGATGTTGGCCTTGGGGTGGTGGCCCATCAGGTCGAAGCGGAAGCCGTCGACCTTGTACTCCTTGGCCCAGGTGACGACCGAGTCCACGACGAGTTTGCCCATCATGGTGTTCTCGGGGGCGGTGTTGGCGCAGCAGGTGGAGGTGGCGACGGTGCCGTCCTCCAGGAGCCGCTGGTAGTAGCCGGGCACGATCCGGTCGAGGACGGACGTGGCGGCCTGGCCGGAGGCGACGGTGTGGTTGTAGACGACGTCCATGACGGTGCGCAGTCCGGCGCCGTTGAGGCCCTGGACCATCTGCCGGAACTCGACCGTGCGCTTCGTGCCGTCCGGGTCGGAGGCGTAGCTGCCCTCGGGGACGGTGTAGTGCAGCGGGTCGTAGCCCCAGTTGAAGGCGTCCTTCGCGGCGGCCTTCGCCACGCACGCCTGCTGTTCGGCGGAGTCGGGGGCGTAGACCGACAGGTCGCAGGCGGGCTTCCGCTGGTCCTTCTTGTTCTCGGGGATGGTGCCGATGTCGAAGGCGGGCAGCAGGTGGACGTAGCTGGTGCCGGCGTCGGCGAGCTGCTTGAGGTGCTTCATCCCGTCGGAGCGGGTGTCGGTGAAGGCCAGGTACTCGCCGGGGTGCCTGGAGGTGGGGTCCGCGATGGAGAAGTCGCGGATCTGGAGCTCCTGGATCTGCGCGTCGCGCAGCGGCACGGCGGCGGGCTTGCGGAGCTGGTCCCAGCCCTTGGGGGCGAGCTTCCGGTCCTCCAGGTCGACGACGAGGCTGCGGGCGGAGTCGGTGGTGAGCGCGGTGGAGTAGGGGTCGGTGACCTTGTTGGTGACGAGCTTCTGGACGGTGGGCGCCCAGACGTTCACGACGTACCGGTAGGGCTTGCCGGTCCAGTTCTTCCTGCCCGTGACGGACCAGACGCCGGTGCGGTCGTCGCGCCGCATGCGCACGGTCCGCCCGTCGAGTTCGAGCGCGACCGTACGGGCGGTGGGGGCCCACACGGAGAGGGTGGGGGTGCCGTGGCGGAAGACCGGACCGAGTGCGGCACCGCTCGCCTTGGCGCCGTAGAGGTCGTCGAGGACTCCGGCGCTCTGCACGCCGGTGGCGGCGAGCAGGGCCCCGTTGGCGGCGCGCTGGGTGGCGATGAGCTGGCCGCGCAGGGCCTCGCGGACGCGGTCGCGGTCCCGGGCGTCGACGGTGAAGGCGGGGTAGTCCTTGAGGTGCGGGTACGTGGCCTTCTGGGCGTCGGTCAGCGCGGACGGGGTGAGGCGCAGCCACTGGCCCTCGTCGCTGAGGGCGCCGTCCCGGACGGTGATGCCGCCGTCCTTCGCGTACACGAGCTGCTGGCTGGTGGCCTCGGTGGCCTTCACCTTCCAGACGACCGTGCCGGCGTCGATCCACTGCGCCTCGGCCTTGGTGAGGTCGGGCGTGGGTACTCCGCCGGCCTGCGGGAGCAGGTAGCCGGCCCGGCCGCCGAGCAGCCACACCTCGTGGCCGTAGGTGGCGAGGTCGAGGGCCTGGTCGCTGGGGAGGTCCTTCTCGTCGCCCCGGTGCAGGATGTAGCTGAGCGAGGTGGCCCCGTCGGTGAGGGGGACCTCGAAGGTGAGCCCGGAGGCGTCCTTCTTCACGGGCTGGAGCGGCTTCGCCCAGTCCGTGGGCTCCTTGGCGCCGGTCCAGGTGTGCAGCCCCCAGCCGTCGTAGTCGCCGTCGGCGCGGTAGTAGTGCAGGACGGCCTTGGTGGTGTCCTGCGCCGGGTGGGCGCCGTCGGGCGCGGTGTCGGCCTGGCCGTCCTCGCCCTGCGCGATCCACACCTCACCGGTCCTGGCGAGGTCCACGGTGCGCTCGGGCCCCTCGGCGGATCCGTCCTTCTCGACGGTGTACGGGACGGTGGCGGCGCCCTCGGGCACCTCGACCCACGCGAACGCGCCGTACGCGTCGCGCCCGGCGAAGGCGGCGGTGGTCCCGCCGGACTTCAGCCGCCAGCCGTCGTAGTCGCCGTCGGCGCGCTTGTAGTGGACGACGGCGTAGTCCCGCTCGACGGCGACGGGCCTGGCGGGGGCGGGCGCCTGTCCGGCGGTGGACGAGGCGGTGGCACTCGCGGTGCGGCCGGCGCGGTCCACCACGACGGCCTTGTAGCGCAGCGGTGTTCCGGCGGCGGTCTTGTCGCTCAGCGTCTGGGTGACCTTGTACGGGGCGTGGTCGGCGGTGCCGAGGGTGGTCCACTTGCCGTTGCCGGTCTGGGCGGCGAAGACGACCCGGTTGAGCGAGCCGCCATCCACGCCGGCGGTCAGCTCGACGGTGCCGGTGGCGCCGGCGGCCGGGGCCTTCAGGGTGACGGAGGGCTTGGCCGCCGGGGCCGCGAGGGGCTTCGCGGCGCGGAGCACGATGCTCGACAGGGCCGGGACGGTGACCGTGATCCTCTTGTCGGCGCCACTGCGGATCGTGCCGGAACCGCCGTACAGGGTGCGGAAGTCCATGCGGGCGGAGTCGGTGGACAGCTCGACGGTCTTCGCGGAGGTGCCGTTGTTGACGGCGACCACGTACTCGTCGCCGCGCCTGGCGTCCGTACGCGAGAAGGCGTACACGGAGCCCTCGGCGTACCGCTCGGTCTGGACGCCGTCGCGGAGCGCCGGGTTGTCCCGGGTCAGCTTCGAGAGGGCGGCGATGGAGCGGTAGAGCGGGTGGGTCTCGTCGTACGCGTCGGAGGCGTGCGTGCGGTCGGTGCCCAGCTCGTCGTCGTCCAGGTAGTCGGCGGTCTTCGAGGCGAACATCGTCTGGCGGGCGTCCTTGTCGCCGCCGGCGCCCGTGAAGCCCTGCTCGTCGCCGTAGTAGACGACGGGGTTGCCCCGGCTGAGGAACATCAGCTCGTTGGCGAGCTCCGCGCGCTTCACCAGCTCCGCGTCACCGGCCTTCGGGTTGTCCTGCTTCAGGAAGGTCCCGATGCGGCCCATGTCGTGGTTGCCGAGGAAGGTCACCTGCTCGTAGGCGTTGGCCTTGTCGGTGGTGTACCGGTAGTCGTCGCCGAAGACGGCGGCGAGCTTCGAGGCCGGGGCGCCCTGCGAGGCGTACCCCCGGGCCGCCTCCTGGAAGGGGAAGTCGAGCGTGGCGTCCAGCCGGCCCTGCGTGACGTACGGCGAGGTGACGGCGGTGTCCGAGGAGTAGACCTCGCCGAACATGAAGAAGTCCTCGCGCCCGTGCTTGGCCGCGTACGCGTCGAGCGCGGTCGCCCACTGGGTCCAGAAGTCCATGTCGACGTGTTTGACGGTGTCGATCCGGAACCCGTCGATGTCGAAGTCCCGGACCCACTTCTCGTAGATCTTCTCCATGCCGGAGACGACCTCGGGCCGCTCGGTCCACAGGTCGTCCAGGCCCGAGAAGTCGCCGTACGTGGTGGATTCGCCGGCGTACGTGGAGTCCCCGCGGTTGTGGTACATCGTCGGGTCGTTGAGCCAGGACGGCGTCTTGCCGCCGCCGCTCACCGGCTTGTACGGGAAGGAGTCGGTGTCCGCCTTCGCCATGCCGGCGGCGTCGTCGAAGGGGCGGCCGTCGCGGTCGAGGTAGGGGTAGGCGCCCTTGGACCGGTAGCCGTAGGTCTTCTCGGCGTAGTCGACGGTGTCGGCGGTGTGGTTGGTGATGACGTCGAAGAAGACCTTCATGCCCTTGCGGTGGGCCTTGTCGATCAGCTTCGTCAGGTCGGCGTTGGTGCCGAAGTGCGGGTCGACCCGGGTGAAGTCGGTGATCCAGTAGCCGTGGTAGCCGGCCGAGGCGTCCTTGCCGGTGCCCTGCACGGGCCGGTTCTTGAAGATCGGCGCGAGCCAGATGGCGGTGGTGCCGAGCCCCTTGATGTAGTCGAGCCGGTCGGTCAGCCCCTTGAGGTCGCCGCCCTGGTAGAACCCCTTGTCGGTGGGGTCGTATCCGGTCTCCAGGCGCGAACCGGTGAGCCCGCCCCGGTCGTTGCCCGTGTCCCCGTTCGCGAACCGGTCGGGCATCACGAAGTAGAACTGCTCGCGGGTCAGGTCGTGCCGGGTGGCCCGGGAGGCCAGTTCGGCGTCCGAGGGCGCGGCGGGCGGCCGGGCCGCGGCGGCGGGCAGCGCGGGCACCAGGGCCGCGCACAGGGCGGCCGCGACGACGGCGGTCGCCGTTCTGCGTGCGGGCACGCGCGGGTACGGACGTTTCACTCGGACTCTCCTAGCAGGGGTACGGGGGTGTGCGGGGCCGGGGGGGGGGGGGGGGGGGGGGG
>NZ_JBMNDO010000148.1:0-18912 GCF_052542855.1 Streptomyces sp. SAS_281 | reverse complement strand
CTTGACGGTGCGGGCCCCGGCTGCGAGGTACGCGTCCGGCGAAAATTAGGCCGGGACGATGTTCTCCGCCTGCGGGCCCTTCTGGCCCTGCGTGACGTCGAAGCTGACCTTCTGGCCCTCGACGAGCTCACGGAAGCCCTGGGCGTTGATGTTCGAGTAGTGGGCGAAGACGTCGGCGCCGCCGCCGTCCTGCTCGATGAAGCCGAAGCCCTTTTCAGAGTTGAACCACTTCACGGTTCCAGTAGCCATGTCGTTCTCCTAAGGAGGTGCAGTGCCGGAAATTCGCACTTTACGAATTCCAAGTCGCCGCATTGAGCCCCATCCGGAGAAAGCCGGAAAACAATAAAGCGCCTGACGAAGCATTCCGTCAGGCGCACATAAAGTTCATGGGTACCAAAACTGCAACACGCCCACCGTAGCACGAGCTGCGGTCGGATGTCGGGAGGTGGCCGGATCAGGCGTCGTTTCCCCTGCGGACGGTGCGCAGCGGGCGGCCGGGGTGCCAGGTGGTGATGACGATGGTGTCGCCGCCCTCCAGGCCCACCCGCACCACCTCGGTCGGCTCGACGCGGAAGAGGTGGAACGGCTCGGGCGGGGTGCGCTCCTCGATGAAGCGGGCGATGACGGCGGGGTCGGTCACCTCGACGGCGCGCCCGGAGATCCGGACGTCCCCGTCGGCCATCCCGGCGTCGGGCCCCGGGTTGGCGTGCACGCAGAAGCGGGGGTCGCGGCGCAGGTCGAGGGCCTTGCGGGAGTCGGGCATCATGCCGAGGTGCGGCTCGTCCTCCCAGAAGTCCACCTCCAGGCCGGTGAGCCGGGGCGATCCGTCCTTGCGGAGGGTGGCGAGGACGTGGTGCTTGTACAGGGCGAACCGTTGCCGCACGGTGTCGGCGAAGTCGGGTTCGGCGGTGCGGAAGTCGGTCCAGGTGATCGTGGTCATGAGGTCATGGAACCGGGGAATCCCGTCACCTTCTGTCCGGATTCCCGACGGTCGTGCTCCGGCCCACCCGTTCGGGCGCCCGCGCGGGGTGCGGAGCCCGGGTCCGGGCCGCCGTCGCGGGTTCGCTATCTTGATCGCCGCCGTCCCCCCACCGGCCCCCCGATCCCGTACAGACGAAGGAGCCGGCCATGGAGGCCGCCGCCACCACGTGCTACCGCCATCCCTCCTACGAGACGTATGTGAGCTGCGTCCGCTGCGAGCGCTTCATCTGTCCGGACTGCATGCGTGAGGCGGCGGTCGGCCACCAGTGCGTGGAGTGCGTCAAGGAGGGGCAGCGTTCGATCCGGCAGGCCAGGACCGCGTTCGGCGGGACGGTGTCGCGGACGGCGGTGCCGGTCGTCACGTACGCGCTGATCGGCCTCAACGTGCTCGCGTACCTCGCGGAGCTGATACGCCCGGGGGTGGTCGACCGTTTCGCGATGACGGGGGCCGGGCTGACCGACGCCGGCGGCGGGCAGTACGTCTACGTCGAGGGCGGCTACCCCGGGTTCGACGTGGTCGGGGTGGTGGACGGCGAGTGGTACCGGCTGCTGACCGGGGCCTTCCTGCATCTGCCGCCGGACGGCTCGTCGTTCGGTTCGCTGCCGTTCGGGGTGCTGCACATCGTCTTCAACATGTACGCCCTGTGGAATCTCGGCCGGGTCGTCGAGGAGCAGCTGGGCCGGGCCCGTTTCCTCGCCCTGTACCTGCTGTCCGCGCTGGGCGGTTCGGTGCTGGTGTACCTGATCTCACCGGGGGACGAGGTGGTGGGTGCCTCGGGCGCGGTCTTCGGCCTGGCAGCCGCGTTCTACGTCATCAGCCGCCGCCTGGGCCGGGACATGCAGGCGGTCAACAGCTTCCTGGCCGGGTTCCTGGTGTGGATGCTGCTCTCGGCGGCCTTCACCTCGTGGGAGGGCCACCTGGGCGGCCTGCTGGCCGGCGCCGCGGTGACGGTCGTGTACGCGTACGCCCCCGCCGGGCGGCGTACGGCGGTGCAGGCGGCCGGGTGCGTGGTGCTGGCGGCGGTGCTGGTGCTGCTGGTGGTCCTCAAGACGTCGGCGCTGACGGGCTGAGGGGGCGGGCCGGGGTGCCCCGGTCTGACACGATGACCGCATGCGGAACGATCACTTCACGGAGCGCTCGCGTGCCCTGGTGCGGCGGCTGCATCCTCTGGACTGGCTGGCCGGAGGGCTGCTCCTGCTCGGAGTGATCGCGGCGGCGACCGGGCTGCTGCCCGCCGGTCCGGCCGAGGACCAGCTGCGGCGCATCGGGCCGCTGCTCGCGTTCCTGGCGACGGTGATCGTGCTGGCCGAGCTGGCCGGCCGGGCCCAGGTCTTCGACGTGGTCGCGGCGTGGGTGGCGCGGGCCGGGCTGGGACGCTATCCGCTGCTGTTCGGGCTGTGCGTGGCGTTCGCCTCGCTGACCACGATCACCCTGAACCTGGACACCACGGCCGTGCTGCTCACCCCGGTGATGCTGGCGCTGGCCGGGCGGGTGGGCATCGCGGCGGTGCCGCTGGCTATGACGACGGTGTGGCTGGCCAACACGGCGAGCCTGCTGCTCCCCGTGTCGAATCTGACCAATCTGCTGGCGGCGGACCGGGTGGCGCTGTCCCCGGCCGGTCTGGCCGGTGTGATGTGGCTGCCGCAGCTGGCCGCGATCGGGGCGACCGCCCTGTGCCTGTGGGTGTTCTACTGGCGCCGGGGGCGGCGGGGCGCCGACACGTACACCCCGCCGCCGGTGCCCTCGCCCGAGGACCGGGTGCTGCTGGGCGTGTGCTCGGTGGCGTGCGCCGGGTTCCTGCTGGCGATCCTGGTGGTGGACGTGCCGCTGTGGTCGGCCTCGCTGGTGGCGATGGCCGTCGTGGTGGCGGCGTACGCGGTGCGGCGGCGCGAGGAGCTGCGGCTCTCGCTGGTCCCGTGGCGGCTGCTCGTCCTGGTGCCGGGGATGTTCCTGGTGGTGGAGACGGTGAACGCGCACGGGCTGCACGAGGTGCTGGTGCGGGCGCTCGGCTCGGACGACGGCCTCGGGGGCATGCTGCGTACCGCCGGGGTGGGCGCGGGGCTCGCCAACGTACTGAACAACCTTCCGGCGTACGTGGCGGGCGAGGCGGTCGTTCCGGCGGGCAACCACCATCAGCTGCTGGCCCTGCTGATCGGGGTGAACGCGGGCCCGCTGGTCACCCCGTGGGGGTCGCTGGCGACGCTGCTGTGGTTCGAGCGGTGCCGGTTCCAGGGGACGCGCATCGGCGTACGGCGCTTCGCGCTGACGGGACTGGTGCTCGCGGTGACGGCGACGGCGGCGGCGACCTGCGCGCTGGCGCTGACCGTGTGAGCCCCGGCGCCGGCTGCCCCCGGACGCGCCACGGCGCCTGCCGATTCGTCCGGTCGGGGACGGGCAGGCGCCGCGTTCAGTTCCGCACGCCGTTGTGCGGGACGTCTGTGTGCCGTGTCAGACCGTCAGGGCACGGTCCGTCGGGCGGATCGGGGCCGGCAGCGCGCTGGCTCCGGTCAGGAAGCGGTCCACGCCGCGTGCCGCGGAGCGGCCCTCGGCGATGGCCCACACGATGAGGGACTGGCCGCGGCCCGCGTCCCCGGCGACGAAGACGCCGTCGACGTTGGTCGCGTAGTCCTCGTCACGGGCGATGTTGCCCCGTGCGTCGAGCTCCAGACCGAACTGCTGGACCAGACCGTTGGCCTGGTCGGTGCCGGTGAAGCCCATCGCGAGCGTGACCAGCTGCGCGGGGATGACCCGCTCGGTGCCGGGCTTCTGCTCCAGCTTACCGTCCTTGAACTCCACCTCGACCAGGTGGAGGGCCTGGACGTTGCCGTCCTCGTCGCCCTCGAAGTGGGTGGTCGAGACGGAGTAGACCCGCTCGCCGCCCTCCTCGTGCGCGGAGGTGACCTTGTAGAGCATGGGGAAGGTCGGCCAGGGCTGGTTGGCGTTCCGCTCCTCGCCCGGCCGGGGCATGATCTCCAGCTGGGTGACGGACAGGGCGCCCTGGCGGTGCGCGGTGCCGACGCAGTCGGCGCCGGTGTCGCCGCCGCCGATGACGACGACGTGCTTGCCCTCGGCGGTGATCGGGGCGACCGTCAGGTCGCCCTCCTGCACCTTGTTGGCGAGCGGCAGGTACTCCATCGCGAAGTGCACGCCGTTCAGCTCCCGGCCCGGGACCGGCAGGTCGCGCGAGACGGTGGCACCGGCGGCGATGACCACGGCGTCGTAGCGGCGGCGCAGCTTGGCGGCGTCGATGTCCCGGCCGATCTCGGTCTCGGTGCGGAACTTGGTGCCCTCCGCGCGCATCTGCTCGATGCGGCGGTTGATGTGCGACTTCTCCATCTTGAACTCGGGGATGCCGTACCGGAGGAGGCCCCCGATGCGGTCCGCGCGCTCGTAGACGGCGACCGTGTGACCGGCCCGGGTGAGCTGCTGGGCGGCGGCGAGGCCGGCCGGACCGGAGCCGATGACGGCGACGGTCTTGCCGGACAGGCGCTCCGGCGGCTGCGGGGTCACGTCGCCGCGGTCCCACGCCTGGTCGATGATCGAGACCTCGACGTTCTTGATGGTGACGGCCGGCTGGTTGATGCCGAGCACACACGCCGACTCGCACGGGGCCGGGCAGAGCCGCCCGGTGAACTCCGGGAAGTTGTTCGTGGCGTGCAGCCGCTCGGAGGCGGCGGTCCAGTCCTCGCGGTAGGCGTAGTCGTTCCACTCGGGGATGAGGTTTCCGAGCGGGCAGCCGTTGTGGCAGAACGGGATGCCGCAGTCCATGCAGCGGCCGGCCTGCTTGCTGATGATCGGGAGCAGCGAGCCGGGAACGTAGACCTCGTTCCAGTCCTTGACGCGCTCGCCGGCCGGGCGGGTCTGCGCGACCTCGCGGCCGGTGGTCAGGAAGCCCTTGGGGTCAGCCATTGGTCGCCGCCTCCATCATCTTCTCGGTGGTCTCCTGCTCGGAGAGACCGGCGAGCTCAGCGGCGTCCTTGGCGGCGAGCACTGCCTTGTAGGTGGACGGGATGATCTTGCTGAAGCGGGCCACCGCGGTGTCCCACTCGGCGAGGAGCTTCCCGGCGACGGTGGAGCCGGTCTCCTCCTGGTGGCGGCGCACGACGTCGTGCAGCCACTGCCGGTCGGTGTCGGTCAGCTCCTCGACCGCGCCGAGGTTGCCGGCGTTGACGTTGTCGCGGTTGAGGTCGATGACGTACGCGACACCGCCGGACATGCCGGCCGCGAAGTTGCGCCCGGTCTCGCCGAGCACCACGGCGTGGCCACCGGTCATGTACTCGCAGCCGTGGTCGCCCACGCCCTCGGAGACGACGGTGGCGCCGGAGTTGCGGACGCAGAACCGCTCACCGGTGCGGCCGCGGAGGAACAGTTCGCCGCCGGTGGCGCCGTAGGCGATGGTGTTGCCCGCGATGGTGGAGTACTCGGCGAGGTGGTCGGCGCCGCGGTCGGGGCGGACGACGACGCGGCCGCCGGACAGGCCCTTGCCGACGTAGTCGTTGGCGTCGCCCTCCAGGCGCAGGGTGACACCGCTGGGCAGGAAGGCGCCGAAGGACTGGCCCGCGGAGCCGGTGAAGGTGATGTCGATGGTGTCCTGGGGCAGGCCCGCACCGCCGAACTTCTTCGTGACCTCGTGGCCGAGCATCGTGCCGACGGTCCGGTTGATGTTCCGGATCGCGATCTGCGCGCGGACCGGCTGGGCGGCCTCGGGGCTGTCGGCCTTGAGGGCGTCGGCGGCGAGCTTGATCAGCTCGTTGTCGAGGGCCTTGTCGAGGGCGTGGTCCTGCTCGGTGTTCCGGTACCGGACCGCGCCTTCGGGCAGCTCGGGGACGTAGAACAGCGGGGCGAGGTCCAGGCCCTGCGCCTTCCAGTGGGTGACGGCCCGGTCGGTGTCCAGCAGCTCGGCGTGGCCGACGGCCTCCTCGATCGTGCGGAAGCCGAGCTCGGCGAGGAGCTCGCGGACCTCCTGCGCGATGAACTCGAAGAAGTTGACGACGTACTCGGCCTTGCCGGAGAAGCGGTCGCGCAGCACCGGGTTCTGGGTGGCGATGCCGACGGGGCAGGTGTCGAGGTGGCAGACGCGCATCATGACGCAGCCGGAGACGACGAGCGGCGCGGTCGCGAAACCGAACTCCTCGGCGCCGAGCAGCGCGGCGATGACGACGTCGCGGCCGGTCTTGAGCTGGCCGTCGGTCTGCACGACGATGCGGTCGCGCAGGCCGTTGAGCAGCAGGGTCTGCTGGGTCTCGGCGAGGCCGAGCTCCCAGGGACCGCCCGCGTGCTTGAGGCTCGTCAGCGGGGAGGCGCCCGTGCCGCCGTCGTGGCCGGAGATCAGGACCACGTCCGCGTGCGCCTTGGAGACGCCCGCGGCGACGGTGCCGACACCGACCTCGGAGACCAGCTTCACGTGGATGCGGGCCTGCGGGTTGGCGTTCTTGAGGTCGTGGATCAGCTGAGCCAGGTCCTCGATGGAGTAGATGTCGTGGTGCGGCGGCGGGGAGATCAGACCGACGCCCGGGGTGGAGTGCCGGGTCTTGGCGACCCACGGGTAGACCTTGTGGCCGGGCAGCTGGCCGCCCTCGCCGGGCTTGGCGCCCTGGGCCATCTTGATCTGGATGTCGTCCGCGTTGACCAGGTACTCGCTGGTGACACCGAAGCGGCCGGAGGCGACCTGCTTGATGGAGGAGCGGCGGGCCGGGTCGTAGAGCCGGTCGGCGTCCTCGCCGCCCTCACCGGTGTTGGACTTGCCGCCCAGCTGGTTCATCGCGATGGCGAGGGTCTCGTGGGCCTCGCGCGAGATGGAGCCGTAGGACATGGCACCGGTGGAGAAGCGCTTGACGATCTCCGAGACGGGCTCGACCTCCTCGATGTCGATCGAGGGGCGGTCCGACGTGAAGCCGAACAGGCCGCGGAGCGTCATCAGCCGCTCGGACTGCTCGTTCACCCGGTCCGTGTACTTCTTGAAGATGTCGTACCGGCGGTTGCGGGTGGAGTGCTGGAGGCGGAAGACCGTCTCCGGGTCGAACAGGTGCGGCTCGCCCTCGCGGCGCCACTGGTACTCGCCGCCGATCTCCAGCGCGCGGTGCGAGGCGGAGATGCCGGAGGCGGGGTAGCCCTTGGTGTGCCGGGCGGCCACCTCCTTGGCGACGACGTCGAGACCGGCGCCGCCGATCTTGGTGGCGGTGCCGTTGAAGTAGCGGTCCACGAAGGACTGGTCGAGGCCGACCGCCTCGAAGACCTGGGCGCCGCGGTAGGAGGCGACCGTGGAGATGCCCATCTTGGACATGACCTTCAGGACGCCCTTGCCGAGCGCGTAGATCAGGTTGCGTATGGCGTCCTCGGCCTCGATGCCCTCGATGAAGGTGCCGGCCCGGACCAGGTCCTCGACGGACTCCATGGCGAGGTACGGGTTGACCGCGGCGGCGCCGTAGCCGATCAGCAGCGCGACGTGGTGGACCTCGCGGACGTCACCGGCCTCGACCAGCAGGCCCACCTGGGTGCGCTGCTTGGTGCGGATGAGGTGGTGGTGGACCGCGGAGGTGAGCAGCAGCGAGGGGATCGGCGCGTGCTCGGCGTCGGAGTGCCGGTCGGACAGGACGATCAGGCGGGCGCCGTCCTCGATGGCGGCGTCGACCTCGGTGCAGATCTCCTCGATCCGGGCGGCCAGAGCGTCGCCACCGCCGTGCACCCGGTAGAGGCCGGAGAGCGTGGCGGCCTTCATGCCCGGCATGTCGCCGTCGGCGTTGATGTGTATGAGCTTGGCCAGCTCGTCGTTGTCGATCACCGGGAAGGGCAGCGCGACACTGCGGCAGGACGCGGCGCCCGGCTCCAGCAGGTTGCCCGAGGGGCCGAGCACGGAGCGCAGCGAGGTGACGAGCTCCTCGCGGATGGCGTCCAGCGGCGGGTTGGTGACCTGCGCGAACAGCTGGGTGAAGTAGTCGAACAGCAGCCGGGGGCGGGCCGAGAGCGCGGCGATCGGCGAGTCGGTGCCCATGGACCCCAGGGGCTCGCCGCCGGTGCGGGCCATCGGGGCGAGGATGACGCGCAGCTCCTCCTCGGTGTACCCGAAGGTCTGCTGGCGGCGGGTGACGGAGGCGTGCGTGTGGACGATGTGCTCCCGCTCGGGGAGGTCCTCCAGCTCGATCTCGCCGGTCTCCAGCCACTCCTGGTAGGGGTGCTCGGCGGCGAGGGACGCCTTGATCTCGTCGTCCTCGATGATGCGGTGCTCGGCGGTGTCCACGAGGAACATGCGGCCGGGCTGCAGGCGCCCCTTGCGGACGACCTTGGCCGGGTCGATGTCCAGGACGCCGACCTCGGAGGAGAGGACGACGAGGCCGTCGTCGGTGACCCAGTAGCGGCCGGGGCGCAGACCGTTGCGGTCGAGGACCGCGCCGACCTGGACGCCGTCGGTGAAGGTGACGCAGGCCGGGCCGTCCCAGGGCTCCATCATCGCGGAGTGGTACTGGTAGAACGCGCGGCGGGCGGGGTCCATGGAGTCGTGGTTCTCCCACGCCTCGGGGACCATCATCAGCACCGAGTGCGGCAGCGAGCGGCCGCCGAGGTGGAGCAGCTCCAGGACCTCGTCGAAGGACGCGGAGTCGGAGGCGTCCGGCGTGCAGACGGGGAAGATCCGGTCGAGCGGCGCGTCGCCGAAGAGGCCGGAGGCGAGCTGGGACTCGCGGGCCTTCATCCAGTTCCGGTTGCCCTTGACCGTGTTGATCTCGCCGTTGTGCGCGACGAAGCGGTACGGGTGTGCGAGCGGCCAGCTCGGGAAGGTGTTGGTCGAGAAGCGCGAGTGGACCAGGGCGACCGCGGTGGCGAACCGGGGGTCGGAGAGGTCCGGGAAGAAGGGCTCCAGCTGACCGGTGGTGAGCATGCCCTTGTAGACGATGGTGCGGGCGGAGAGCGACGGGAAGTAGACCCCGGCCTCGCGCTCGGCGCGCTTGCGCAGCAGGAACGCCTTGCGGTCCAGCGCGATGCCCGTGCTCTCGCCGTCGGCGACGAAGAGCTGGCGGAACTCGGGCATGGTGGCGCGGGCGCCGTTGCCGAGGATGTCCGGGGTGACCGGGACCTCGCGCCAGCCGAGGACCGTCAGGCCCTCCTCGCCGGCGATCTTCTCCAGTTCGCCGACGGCGCCGGTGGAGTCGTCGGCGGGCAGGAAGGCGATGCCGACGGCGTAGGCGCCGGCCTCGGGGAGCGCGAAGGGGACCTCGGCGCGCAGGAACGTGTCCGGGACCTGGAGCAGGATGCCCGCACCGTCACCGGAGTCGGGCTCCGAGCCGGTGGCACCGCGGTGTTCGAGGTTGCGGAGCACGGTCAGCGCCTGCTCGACCATCTCGTGGCCGGGCACACCGGTCAGAGTGGCTACGAACCCCACGCCACAGGCGTCGTGCTCGTTGCGGGGGTCGTACATCCCCTGGGGGGCGGGGCGACCGTCCATGGGCGACCAGGCGTCGGTGCGCATCGGCTCTCCCGTCGTCGTCGTGGCATATGCAGTGCCGAGGGACGACGTTGGCCCTCTGCGAAATTTCGTGCAGATTACATGATGGGGCGCTTCTCAAAAAGCGGATGAACCATTCCAACATGCGGACACCGTCGACGACGGTGGAGTGGATCGCTGTCGGAGGATCGGCGCCCGGGAGACGCGGAGAGCAGGCGTCGTTGCCTGCGGTGTCTACGGCTCATGCCCGGTGGCGGAGAAAACGAAACCGCCGGGTAATGGCTACTTATGTGCAGCCCTGCATAGAGACTCATTTTACGGTGCGCGGCACGGTCACGCCCAGAGGCCCGGGCCAAGACGTACGTCACACGCGTGGCGTACGCGTAACGGGCCGATTGCGTGAACCGGCCCGTTACGCGTACGAAGCAGGCGGGGTCAGCCGCCCACCGCCACACCGAACAGGGCGCCCAGGCCGTACGTGATCGCGGCGGCGGCGCCGCCCAGCGTCAGCTGGCGCAGCCCGCTGAACCACCAGCTGCGGGCGGTCACCCGGGCCACCACCGCGCCGCAGCCAAACAGTCCGGCGAGCGCCAGCAGCACGGCCGGCCACAGCGCGTCGGCGCCCAGCAGGAATGGCAGCACGGGCAGCAGGGCGCCCAGCGCGAAGGCGCCGAACGAGGAGACAGCCGCCACCAGGGGCGACGGCAGGTCGCCCGGGTCGATGCCCAGCTCCTCGCGGGCATGGATCTCGAGGGCCTGCTCCGGATCGCGGGAGAGCTGGCGGGCGACCTCGCGGGCGAGCGCGGGCTCGACGCCCCGGGACTCGTAGAGCGCGGCGAGCTCCCGCTCCTCGTCCACGGGGTGCTTGCGCAGTTCGCGCCGCTCGACGTCCAGCTCGGCCTCGACCAGCTCTCGCTGGGAGGCCACGGAGGTGTACTCGCCGGCCGCCATGGAGAAGGCACCGGCGGCCAGTCCGGCGAGACCGGTGATGACGATGGTGCGGTGCGAGACGTCGCCGCCGGCGACACCGGTCATCAGGGCCAGGTTGGAGACGAGGCCGTCCATCGCGCCGAAGACCGCGGGACGCAGCCAGCCGCCGTTGACGTCGCGGTGGGTGTGGTTGTCCCGGTGCGCCTCGTGCAGTACGGCGTCCGTCTCGATGATGGCCACGACTTATCCCTCTCCCCTGGGTCCGGCTTCTCCGGAGGTGGGCCTCCTGCCCGCCCACTCCCGCTCGACACCATCGAAAGTACGCACGAAAAATCGCTCCTGCCAGCAAGGCAGGCCGTACTTACCACCCTGCGTAATCGGATAGGTACGGCTTGCCTTGCTGTCCGGAAGGTTTCATCCGAGTGGCCCTTTTGTGTGCATAACCGGCCTTTGTCCCGGCTCGGCGTGGAACGGATCCCACAGGCACGAGTACTGGCTCGGTACGAGCGAAGGGTCGACGCGATGGAGACGGTCGCAGGAAATCCGACGGCGCCGCGGGCGGGCGGCACACCGACGGCACGGCTTCCGGACGAGCCGGCCCCGGGCGGGCCCCGCGACCGGGCCAGGGGCGCGCTGCTCGGCCTCGCGGTCGGCGACGCGCTCGGCGCCCCGGCGGAGAACATGCGGCCCTCCGAGATCCGCCGCCGCTGGGGCCGGATCGAGGGCTTCGTCAGCGACGACCCCGCGGGCACCGACGACACGGAGTACGCGATCTTCTCCGGGCTGCTGCTGGCCCGGCACGGCTCGGGCCTCACCGTCACCGATGTCGAGCGGGCCTGGCGGCTGTGGATCGCCGACCTGGACGAGGGGCCGTTCCGGGGAGCCGGTTTCAGCGAGCGCGGCACGCTGGAGAATCTCCGCCGGGGCCTGGCCGCGCCGATCTCCGCCCAGCACCGGCACGCCTGGAGCGACGGCCTGGCGATGCGGGCCGCGCCCTTCGGCGTCTTCGCGGCCGGGCGCCCCGCCGAGGCGGCCCGGCTGGTCGCCGTCGACGGCCGGGTCAGCCACGAGGGCGAGGGCATCTACGGGGGCCAGGCGGTGGCCGCCGGGGTGGCCGCCGCGATGACCGGCGCCTCGGTCACCTCGGTGATCGCCGCCGCGCTCTCGGTCGTCCCCATGGACTCCTGGACGGCCCGCTCCCTGCGCCGCGCGGTGACCGCGGCGCAGCGCCCCCACCCCGACCGCCTCACCGGCGAACGCGCGGTCCGCTCGGCCGTGGTGGTCGGCGGCTACCCGTGGACGGACCTGGCCCCGGAGGCGGTCGGCCTGGCCTTCGGCGCCTTCGCGGCGGCCCGCGGCGACTTCCGTACGGCGGTGCTGATGGCGGTCAACATGGGCCGCGACGCCGACACGACGGCCGCGGTGGCGGGCGCCCTGTCCGGCGCCCTGCACGGCGCGTCGGCGATCCCCCGCCTCTGGGCCGACGCGATCGGCCCGGTACGCGGCAGCTGCCTGCCGTCGATGCGCGGGTACCACGTGGCGGACATCGCGGACCTGCTGGTGGCGGGCGCGTCCGGGGCGGCCACCCCGGACGAACCTCCGCTCGCCCCGGCGCCGGGCGCGGACCCGGCCGAGGCGCCGGGCCCGGAGGCGGACGGCGCGGCGGCGACCGGGGCGACGGACGACCCGCAGACGACCGGCACGGCCACGAACGGCACGACGGCCACCGGGGAAGCGGCGACGGACGACCCGCAGACGACCGGCACGGCCGCGACCGGCACGACGGCGAGCGGTTCGGCGACGGACGACCCGCAGACGAACGGCACGGCCACGAACGGCACGGCGGCCACCGGGGAGGCGGCGACGAACGACCCGCAGACGAACGGCACGGCCACGAACGGCACGACCGGAGACACGAGCCGTGTCCCGGCGGAGGACCTCGTACACGCCCGGCCGCCCCGCGGCCCGGCCACCCCGGTGGGATCCGCCGCCGTGCGGCCCCGGCCCGCCCTCGCGGCCGCCCCGCCGGATCACCTCCAGGCGGGCGGCCCGGCGGCGTGCCCCGGTGGCCCACCGGGCCGGGCCTCCGCCGGGGAGGACCACCAGGGCCCCGGTGCCCGTGCGGTGTCCCGGTGAGCGGGGCGCGGCGCGCCCGCATCGAGGGGCTGCTCATCGGGCTGGCCGCGGGCGATGCCGCCGGGTGGCCCGCGGCTCGGCACCGGGCGGCCCGGATGCCCGAGTGGACCCGGCGCCTGACCCGGGAGCTGGACACCTTCGCCGAGCAGAACGCGACGACCACGCTCCCCGTGCCCATCGCCCTCAACCAGCCCCCCGAGCCGCTGCGGCTCGGGCCGTCCGACGACGCCGAGTGGGCGGCGTTCGCGGCGGGCACCGTGCTGGCGGCGGCCCCCGGTCCCGCGCGGGCCCGGCCCGCCTCCGCCCCGCGCGACGCACACGTGCGCGCCGCCGTCGCCGGGGCCTGGAACGCCCTCGCCGCCGAGGTCGCCGCCGCCGCGGCGCGGGCGACCGAGGTGGAGGCGGCCGTGCTGCCGTTGCGGGCGCGGATCTCGGTGCGGGCCGGACTCGGCAACCTCGCCGCCGGGCTGCGGCCGCCCGCCACCGGGCACGACAACCCGCACTACTTCGACGACGCGGCGTGCGTACGGGCGGCCGTGCTGGCCGTCGTCCACCCGGGCGACCCCCGCGCGGCGGCGGAGCTCGCGGAGTTCGACGCGCGCTTCACGCAGGACGGGGACGGGGTGCACGGGGCGCGGGCGATGGCCGCCGCGAGCGCCGAGGCGCTGGGCGGGGCGGACGTGGACACAGCGGTCGACGCCGCGCTGGCCCAGCTCCCCGACGGCACCGAGATCGCCCGCAACGCGGCCCACGCGGTCCGGATCGCCCGGGAGTTCGCCGGGGAGCGGGCCGGGGCGTTCGCGCTGGTCCCGGTCCTGGAGCACCAGATCGTGGACCACGTCTACAGCTACGGGATCGCCGCCGCCGAAACCGTACCGGTCGCCCTCGCGCTGACCGCCGCGTCCCGGGGCGACATCGCGCAGGCCGTGCCCGCGGCGGCCTGCCTGTCCCGGGTCGCGGACTCCGCGCCCGCCCTGGCCGGCGCGCTGACCGGGGCACTGGGGTCCATCGGCTCCGTGCCCGACGGCTGGCGCGAGACCTGCCGGACGCTGGCCGGCTGCGCGCTGCCCCGGTTCGCGGGCACGGATCTGCTGGAACTCGCCGGGCTGCTGGCAGACACGGAACCGGCCCCCATGGGTGGACAATTCGGACATGACCTCCACAGTGCCCCTGACGCCCACGACGTCCCCCTCCCCCACGACAGCCACGACGCCCGCGACCCCCGGGGCGCCCACGCTCGATGACCGGATCGCCGGCGCCCTCGTCGGCGCCGCTGTCGGCGACGCGCTGGGCGGCCCGGTCGAGGGCCGCTCCCCGGAGCAGATCACGGCCCGGCACGGCGGCAGGATCACCGGGATCGTAGGCCCCTGGGACGGCGACGACTGGCGGACGGCCCGGCCGATCGCCCCGTACCACAAGGGGGACGGGCACGTCACCGACGACACCCTGATGACGCACGCGCTGGTCCGGGTGTACGGGAAGGTGCGCGGCCATCTCGACGCGTACGCGGTCGCCGACCACCTCGTACCGGAGATGATCGGCGAACCGCGCTGGATTCCGGAGCTGGAGGCCGAGGCGCTGCCGCTCCAGCGGGTCTTCCTCGCGGAGAAGTGGATCGTCGCCCGGCTGCACTACGGCCACGTCGACCCGCGCGAGGCGGGCTCCGGAAACATCGTCAACTGCGGGGCCGCGATGTACATGGCCCCGGTCGGTCTGGTGAACGCCGCCCATCCGCAGGCGGCGTACGCCGAGGCGATCGATGTCGCCGGGGCCCATCAGTCGAGTTACGGCAGGGAGGCGGCGGGCGTCTTCGCGGCCGGAGTGGCCGCCGCCTGCGCGCCCGGCGCGACGCCCACCACGGTGGCGGAGGCGTGCCTGTCGCTCGCCAAGGACGGCACCAGGGCCGCGATCGAGGCCGTCTGCGAGGCGGCCGCCCGCCACCGGGACGTCGAGTCGGCGCTCGTCCCGGTGCGCGCGGCCGTCGCCCCCTTCGACACCGTCGGCCCCGACTACCGCGCGCCCTCGCTCGGCGCCCGCCGCCCGTCCCGGCTGCACGCGATCGAGGAGCTGCCGGTCGCCCTCGGCATGCTCCTGGCCGCCGGCGGGGACTACCGGCAGGCGGTCCTCGGCTCGGTCAACTACGGCCGCGACTGCGACTCGATCGCCACGATGAGCGGTGCGCTCGCGGGAGCCCTGCACGGCGAACGCGCCGTCCCCGCCGACTGGGCGGCCACCGTCGCCGAGGCCAGCCGCCTCGATCTGCGCGCCCCGGCCCGGACCCTGGCCGATGTGGCCCGCGAGGTGTTCGCGCGGGACACCGCACGCCGCCGGGCACACGAGGCCGCCTTCGCCGCGCTGGCGGGCACCCCGTGACCACGGCGGTGCGGGTGACCTGGGTGCAGCCGGAGGACCTGGTGGGCCACGAGCTGCGGCAGGCCGCCGAGGACGGCCGCGACGCACGCGACATCGCCCGCCGGTGGTACGAGGCCGGAGGCTCCCCCGCCCCGGAGCGCGCCGGCGCCTCCGGCCCCGGTGCCCCGCCCGGGCTGCGCGCGGTCGCGGAACGGCTGCTCCACGAACTCGCCCTGCTGGAGTCCCCGCTGGCCGGTGACGAGCCGGACGGCCTGGACGAGATCCGGGCCGCCTGCCCGCAGTGGCCGCACGACCGGGACGTGCGGCCGGCCGCCCGGGAGCGGCTGCACGCCGCCTGGCTGGGCCGCGCCGCCGGCTGCCTGCTGGGCAAACCGGTCGAGAAGCTGCCGCTGGAAGGCATCCGTGCCCTGGCCCGGGCCACCGGCAACTGGCCGCTGAACACCTGGTTCACCGCCCGGGGCCTGCCCGCCCCGCTGGCCGCCGCCTACCCGTGGAACCGGCGCTCCGCGCCCACCTCGCTCGCCGAGAACATCGACGGGATGCCCGAGGACGACGACCTCAACCACCCCCTGCTCACCCTGGTGCTGCTCCAGCGGCACGGCACCGCGTTCACCACCGCGGACCTGGCCCGGCTCTGGCTGGACGAGCTGCCGGCCGGGCGCACGTTCACCGCCGAGCGGATCGCGTACCGCAATCTGCTCGACGGCATCGAGCCCCCGGACACCGCCCGCCACCGCAACCCCTTCCGCGAGTGGATCGGCGCCCAGATCCGGGCCGACGTGCACGGCTGGACCCGGCCCGGCGACCCGGCCGGGGCCGCGGAACAGGCGTACCGCGACGCGGTCCTCACCCATACCGGGAACGGTGTCTACGGCGCGATGTTCACGGCGGCGGCGCTGGCCGAGGCGGCCACGGGCGAGACCGACGCGCACGGCTGCCTGGCCACCGGCCTGCGCGTGGTGCCGCCGCGCTCGCGGTTCGCGGCGGCGGTACGCCACGGCATCGCGGCCGCCCGCGGGGAACGGGACTTCGATACGGTCGTGGACCGGTTGCACGCGGCGTACGGCAGGTACCACTGGGTGCATGTGCTGCCCAACGCGGCCCTGCTGGCCGCCGCGCTCACCCACGCCGACGGCGACTTCACCGGTTCGATCTGCAAGGCGGTGTCCGGCGGCTGGGACACCGACTCCAACGGCGCGACCGCCGGTTCGCTCGCAGGACTGCTCGCCGGGCGGCCGGACGCGCTGCCCGACCGGTGGACCGCCCCGCTGAAGAACCGGCTCGCCACGTCCGTCCCCGGTTTCGACGGGACCGGCTTCGACACCCTGGCCGCCCTGACCCACCGGCTCACCCACGAGGAGGCACTCCGCCCATGACCAGAATCGCGGTGCTCGGCAGCACCAATATGGATCTTGTGGCCTACGTCGACCGGGCCCCGGAGCGCGGACAGACCGTCACCGGACGGGAGTTCCGCACCATCCCCGGCGGCAAGGGCGCCAACCAGGCCGTCGCCGCCGCCCGCGCCGGCGGCGACGTGCTGATGATCGGCGCGGTCGGCGACGACGAGTACGGCGTACGGATGCGGGAGAACCTGGAGCACTCCGGCGTCGACACCGATCTGCTGCACACCGCCGAGGGCCCCAGCGGCACCGCGCACATCGTGGTCGACGCCAAGGGCTCCAACGCGATCGTGGTCATCCCCGGCGCCAACGGCACCATGACCGCGCTCGGTCCGGGCGAGGTGGCCGCCATCGCCGAGGCGGATCTGCTGCTGCTCCAGCTGGAGCTGCCGATGTCCGCCGTGATCGAGGGCGCCCGCGCCGGGCACGCCCAGGGCGTACGGACCGTGCTCACCCCCTCCCCCGTGCAGGAGCTGCCCTCCGAACTCCTCGACCACGTCGACCTGCTGGTGCCCAACGAGCACGAGGCTGCCGGGCTGTCCGGCTACGACGACCCGCACGCGGCTGCGGAGATCCTGCTCGGCCAGGTCCCCGCGGTGCTCATCACGCTCGGCTCGAAGGGCAGCCTGTACGCGGCCCGGGGCAGCCGCACCATCCACTTCCCGGCCCCGGACGTCACCGCGGTCGACACCACGGGCGCCGGGGACACCTTCGTCGGCACCCTGGCCGTGGCGCTCGGCGAGGGACGTCCGGTCCCGCAGGCCGTCGCCTGGGCCTCGGCCGCCGCCGCGCTCTGCGTGCAGAAACCGGGCGCCTCGGTCTCCATGCCGTACCGCAGCGAAATCGACGGCGCATGAGCGCCCCCGCGGCGCCGCCGCTCACCGGACTGCGGGTCGTCGATCTCGCCACGCTCTTCGCGGGCCCGCTCTGCGCGACGATGCTGGGCGACTTCGGTGCCGAGGTGATCAAGGTCGAGCACCCGGTGCGCCCCGACCCCTCCCGGGGCCACGGACCCGCGAAGGACGGCGTGGGCCTGTGGTGGAAGCTCCTCGGCCGCAACAAGCGCAACCTGACGCTCGACCTCTCGGCGCCGGAGGGACGCGACGTGCTGCTGCGGCTCGCCGCCGGCACCGACGTGATCATCGAGAACTTCCGGCCGGGCACACTGGAGCGGTGGGGCCTCGGGCCCGATGAGCTGCACGCGGTCAACCCGCGCCTGGTCCTCGTGCGCGTCACGGGCTTCGGCCAGTTCGGCCCGTACTCCCACCGGCCCGGCTTCGGGACGCTGGCCGAGGCGATGAGCGGCTTCGCGGCGATCACCGGGGAGCCGGACGGACCGCCGACCCTGCCGCCGTTCGGCCTGGCCGACTCGATCGCCGCGCTCGCCACGGCGTACGCGGTGATGGCCGCGCTTGCCGGGCGCGACCGGACCGGCGAGGGCCAGGTGGTCGACATGGCGATCATCGAGCCGATCCTGACCGTGCTCGGCCCGCAGCCGCTCTGGTACGACCAGCTCGGTTACGTGCAGCCGCGCACCGGAAACAGGTCGCGCAACAACGCCCCGCGCAACACGTACCGCACCTCGGACGGGCAGTGGGTGGCCGTCTCCACCTCCGCGCAGTCCGTGGCGGAGCGGGTGATGCGGCTGGTCGGCCGGGCGGACCTGATCGATGAGCCGTGGTTCGCCTCGGGCGCCACCCGAGCCGAGCACAGCGACGAGCTGGACGAGGCCGTGGGCCACTGGATCGCCCGGCACAGCCGGGAGGAGGCCCTGTCCGCGTTCGAGAAGGCGGAGGCCGCCATCGCCCCGATCCACGACGTACGGGACGTGATGGAGGACCCGCAGTACCGGGCGCTGGACACCATCACCGAGGTGGACGATCCGGAGCTGGGCCCGCTGCGGATGCAGAACGTCCTCTTCCGGCTCTCCCGGACCCCGGGCGCGATCCGCTGGACGGGCCGTCCGCACGGGGCCGACACCGAGGAGATCCTGACCGAGCTGGGGCTGAGCGGGCCCGAGATCTCGGCGCTGCGGGCGGAGCGGGTGCTGTGAGCGCGGCGGCCCCCCTCACCCTGCTGTACGTGCCCGGCGACCGGCCGGACGTCGTGCGCAAGGCGGCCGGCGCGGCGCCGGACGTGGTGATCGTGGACCTGGAGGACGCGGTCGCCCCCGACCGCAAGGAGTACGCGCGCGCCGCGACGGTGGAGCTGCTGTCGGACCGGCCGTCCGCCACGGCGCCGCCCGTCCATGTCCGGGTCAACGACGAGGCGGACGTCCTGGCGCTGGCCGGGCTGCCGGGGCTCGCGGGGCTGCGGCTGCCGAAGATCACGCACGCCGCGTCCGTGCACCACATCGCGGCGCTGGCCCCCGGGGTGGCCCTGTGCCCGCTCCTGGAGTCGGCCCTCGGCATCGAGCACGCGTACTCGGTGGCTTCGGCGCACCCCCAGGTCCGCGCCATCGCCCTGGGCGAGGCGGACCTCCGCGCGGATCTGGGCGTACGGGAGGACGCGGGGCTCGACTGGTCGCGCAGCCGGGTGGTGGTCGCGGCCCGTGCGGCGGGCCTGGCGCCGCCCACGCAGTCGGTGTACGCGGACGTCCGCGACCTGGACGGCCTCTGGTCCTCCTGCGCCCACGGGCGCGCCCCGGGCTTCCT
>NZ_JBMNDO010000147.1:0-19130 GCF_052542855.1 Streptomyces sp. SAS_281 | reverse complement strand
CGGGAGCTCCGCGGCACCCGCGGCACCGGCCGCACCGACCACGGGGGCCGCACCCGCCGCGATCAGCAGACATCCTCCGGGCCCGCCCCGTTCCCGTGTGGGCCCCGCCGTCAGCCGAGGAGGCCGCCGATCGGGTTGCGGCCCCCGCTGCCGCCGTCGCCGCCCGAGCTGGAGCCGGGGTCGGGGTCGGTGCCGCCGGTGGTGGAGCCGCCGCCGGTGCCGGTGCTCCCGGAGGAGCTGGGGCCGGAGCTGGTGGCGGGGGGCTGCTGGGGGGTGGTCTGCCGCGGGGGCTGCTGGCCGGTGCCCTGGGTCTGGCTGGGCTGCCCGGTGCTCGCGCCCGCCGCCTGGCCCGTCTCGCGGACACCGTCCGACGACGGGGTGGAGGCGTCGGCGGACGGGGTGTGCGGTACGGTGCTGTGCGAGGGCGTGGGCTGGTGGCCGGTGGGGCTCTTGGACGCCTTGCCCTTGCGGGACTTGTCGGGGAGGGGCGAGCCGGGGAGCTGGTTGGTGGGCACGCCGTGGGGCCCGGGGACGGTGACGACCTCCGTGGAGCGGACGGCGCCGCCGAGGACGGACCCGATGAGCAGGGTGAGGCCCACGACGACGCTGGCGACGACAGCACCCCGGCGCAGGACGCGGCGGCGCAGGTCCCAGATCTCGGAGCGGGGACCGAGCTTGCGCCAGGCTTCTCCGGCGAGCCGTCCGTCAATGGAGTAGACCGGGGCGCCCGCGATGATCAGGGGGCTCCAGGCGGCGAGGTAGATGATGTCCGGCGCGTCGTAGGCGGCGACGGTGCGCCAGCTGACGGTGACCAGCAGGGCGGCGGACAGCAGGGCGCCGACGGTGGCGGCGACGCGCTGCCAGAGCCCGAGGACGGTGAGGACACCGACGACGACCTGGAGGAAGGCGATCGAGAGCCCGGCACCGACGGGGTGCGAGAGGGCGAACTCGCGCAGCGGCTCGGCCAGCGCCCACGGGTGGAGCGAGTTGAGCCACTTGACCATCGAGCCGCGCTCGCCGCCGTCGAAGTACACGGGGTCGCAGAGCTTGCCCATGCCGGCGTAGATGGAGATGAAGCCGAGGAACACCCGCATCGGCAGGAGGACGACGCCGAGGTTCATGCGGCGGCCCGGATAGTACGCGTGCCGGACGTCGTCGACGCCGCCCTGGCGCCGGCCGCGGGCCTCCTCGTCGGTGAGGTCGACGGCGGCCCCGTCGTCGTACGGGCCCCGCCCGTCGTACCCGTCCGCGTCGTACGGGCCGGGGTCGACAGGGTCGTAGGCACCGACCGCCCGGCGCATGGGGGGCAGCAGGGGTCCGCCGGAGCGGGGGGCGCCGATGACGGGGTTGGGCTGGGTCTCTTCGAGGGAGGACTCGTCGAGCCGCGGGATGACCTGGGTGCCGGCGCCGCCGCGTCCGTGGTCGAACTCGTAGGAGGCGTACGGGTCGTAGGGGTCGTACGCGGTCTCGGGGCGGCCGGCGGTGGAGTTGCGTACGGCCTGGAGGAGTCCGGTGGCGCCGGGGTCGCCGGGGGCGGACTTGCCGCTCCAGACGACGGGGGCGCGGCGGCCGCGTCCGGCTCCGGGGGCGCTCATCGCGGGAATCCTGGGCGCGCCGGCGGGGGTCACACCGCGCAGCCGTGCGCGCTGGCCGGGGGCGAGCCGCACCCGGAAGCTGGCGTGGTTGACGATGACCTGCGCAGGGTCGCAGTCCACCTTGGTCATGCTCAGGGCGGGTAGTTCGTCGAACCGAGGCGTTCTGGTGTCCACACTCATCTAACCGAGTGATGTGTGATTAGGACACTGCCTTGACCGTGCCGAAGGTGTCCGAGACCCGTCAACAGGTGGTGGGGGGTTGCGCGGGGGCGCGTGCACGTGCGCGCGCGCCCCCTCGGCCGGGTCGGTCAGGCGCGGCGGCGCGCGACCTCGTACATGACGATGCCGGCGGCGACACCGGCGTTGAGGGATTCGGCGCCGCCCGGCATGTTGATGCGGACGCGGTAGTCGCAGGTCTCGCCGACGAGGCGGCCGAGGCCCTTGCCCTCGCTGCCGATGACGACGACGACGGGCCCGCCGAGCGCTTCGAGGTCCTCGACGGTGTGCTCACCGTCGGCGGCGAGGCCGACGACCGCGATGCCCTCCTTCTTGAACGCTTCGAGGGCGCGGGTCAGGTTGGTGACCTTGGAGACGGGGGTGCGGGCCGCGGTGCCGGCCGAGGACTTCCAGGCCCCGGCGGTCATGCCGGCGGCGCGGCGCTCGGGGACGACGACGCCGTGGCCGCCGAAGGCGGAGACGGAGCGGACGATCGCGCCGAGGTTGCGCGGGTCGGTGACGCCGTCCAGGGCGACGATGAGCGGGTCCTCGCCGTTGTCGTGCGCCGCTTCGAGGAGGTCCTGCGGGTCGGCGTACTCGTAGGGCGGGACCTGGAGGACGAGGCCCTGGTGGTTGAGCCCGCCCGTCATGCGGTCGAGCTCGGGGCGCGGCGCCTCCATGAGGTTGATGTTGCCGCGCTCACCGGCGAGCTGAAGGGCCTCACGGACGCGCTCGTCGTTGTCGATGTACTGCTGGACATAGAGCGTGGTGGCGGGGACGCCGTCGCGCAGGGCCTCGTACACCGGGTTCCGGCCGACGACCATCTCCGAGGTGCCCTTGACGCCGCCGCGCCTGGGGGCGGGGCGGCGGTTGGCGGCCTGCTTGGCCTTGGCGGTCGCGATGCGGTTCTTCTTGTGCTTCTTGCGCTCCTCGGCGGGCGGGGTGGGGCCCTTGCCTTCGAGGCCCCGGCGTCGCTGGCCACCGCTGCCGACCGTGGCGCCCTTCTTGTTGGACGTGCGGCGGTTCCTGCGCTGGCTGTTCCCGGCCATGACCTACCTGTTTCGTTGCTTCGGTCGTGCGTACGTATAAGTGAAGTGTGCCGCCCGGCGGACCGGGCGGCATGTGGTGGGCTACTACTGGCGGGGGCCGAGTGTCCACCTGGGGCCGGACGGGCTGTCCTCGATGGCGAGTCCGGACTGGTTGAGCTGGTCGCGGATCGCGTCGGCGGCGGCCCAGTCCTTGCGGGCGCGCGCGGACTGCCGCTGGTCGAGTACGAGGCGGACGAGCGTGTCCACGACGCCGTGGAGGTCGTCGCCGCGGTCGCTCTCACCGGCCCAGTGGTCGTCGAGCGGGTCGAGGCCGAGGACGCCGAGCATGGCGCGGACCTCGGCGAGGCGCGCGACGGCGGCTTCCTTGTCGTCGGCGGCGAGGGCGGAGTTGCCCTGGCGGACCGTGGTGTGGACGATCGCGAGGGCCTGCGGCACCCCGAGGTCGTCGTCCATGGCTTCGGCGAAGGCGGGCGGCACCTCGGCGGCCGCGGCGACGGTCTCGCCGGCCTTCTCGGTGACGCGCTGGATGAAGCCCTCGATGCGGGCGAACGCCGACTCGGCCTCGCGCAGGGCCTCCTCGCTGTACTCGATCATGGACCGGTAGTGCGGGGTGCCCAGGTAGTAGCGCAGGACGATGGGGCGCCAGGTCTTGACCATCTCGCTGACGAGGACGGAGTTGCCCAGCGACTTCGACATCTTCTCGCCGGACATGGTGACCCAGCCGTTGTGCACCCAGTAGCCCGCGAAGTCGTCGCCGAACGCCTTGGCCTGGGCGATCTCGTTCTCGTGGTGCGGGAAGATCAGGTCGATGCCGCCGCCGTGGATGTCGAAGGCGGTACCGAGGTACTTGTGCGCCATGGCGGAGCACTCCAGGTGCCAGCCGGGGCGGCCGCGGCCCCAGGGCGTCTCCCAGCTGGGCTCGCCGGGCTTCGACGCCTTCCACATGGCGAAGTCGCGCTTGTCGCGCTTGCCGGTCTCGTTGTCGCCGGAGGGCTGACGCAGATCGTCCAGCTCCTGGTTGGACAGCTCCAGGTAGCCCGGGAACGAGCGCACGTCGAAGTAGACGTTGCCGTCGGCGGCGTACGCGTGACCGCGCTCGATGAGGCCGCGCATCATCTCGATCATCTCCGGGACGTGCCCGGTCGCGCGCGGCTCGTAGGTGGGCGGCAGGCAGCCGAGCGCGTCGTAGCCCGCGTTGAACGCCCGCTCGTTCTCGTAACCGATGGACCACCACGGGCGGCCCTGCTCGGCGGACTTGGCGATGATCTTGTCGTCGATGTCCGTGACGTTCCGGACGAACGTCACGTCGTAGCCGCGGTACGTGAACCAGCGGCGCATGATGTCGAAGTTCAGTCCGGACCTGATGTGCCCGATGTGCGGGGCGGCCTGGACGGTAGCGCCGCAGAGGTAGATCGAGACACAGCCCGCTGTGAGCGGGACGAAGTCACGGATCTGCCGGGCGCTGGTGTCGTACAGGCGAATAGTCACCCCTCAAGGGTAGTGGGCCCGCACCAGTGCCCCGAGCCCCTGTGGATATTTGCGGGCGCAGTTGTTACGGGGGGCGCGCGGGACCGTCCGGAACGGTCCGCGGGCGCCCCCGCGCGCGGGTCAGCCGGTGCGGTAGACGAGCGCGGTCGCGAGGCCGGCGACACCCTCGCCGCGCCCGGTGAAGCCGAGCCCGTCGGAGGTCGCCGCGGACAACGAGACCGGGGCGCCGACGGCGTCGGACAGGACCCGCTGCGCCTCCTCCCGCCGCTTGCCGATCTTCGGGCGTACGCCGACGACCTGGACGGCCACGTTGCCGATCTCGAACCCGGCGGCGCGGACGATGCGGGCGGCCTCGGTGAGCAGGGTGACCCCGGCTGCGCCGGACCACTCGGGGCGCCCGGTGCCGAAGTGCTGCCCCAGGTCGCCGAGGCCGGCGGCGGAGAAGAGCGCGTTGCACGCGGCGTGGGCGACGACGTCCGCGTCGGAGTGGCCGGCCAGGCCGGGGCCCTCGCCGTCCCAGCGCAGCCCGGCGCACCACAGCTCGCGGCCCTCTTCGAAGGCGTGGATGTCGGTGCCGATGCCGACGAGCGGGATCACCGGCGCGGGGGCCCGGTCGGGCCGTGGGGTCTCAGAAGCCATCGTTGGCCCTCCTGCGTGCGAGAACCGCCTCGGCCAGGACCAGGTCCAGGGGGCGGGTGACCTTGAACGCCTCTTCGTGTCCGGGGACGACGACGACGGGGGCGCCGAGCTGTTCGACCATGCCGGCGTCGTCGGTCGCGCCCTCGCCGCTGACGGCGACCTGCTCGTGGGCCCGGAGCAGGGTGGCCCGGTCGAAGCCCTGCGGGGTCTGTACGGCCCTGAGCCGGGCGCGGGCCGGGGTGGAGAGCACCGGCTCGGGCGCGCCGGGGGCCCCGGGCTCGACCTCCTTGACGGTGTCGGCGAGCGGCAGGGCGGGAACGACGGCGGGGGCACCGTCGCGTACGGCCTCGACGACGGCGTCGACGGTGTCCACGGGCACGAGGGGGCGGGCCGCGTCGTGCACCAGGACGGCGGAGATTGTGTCGGGGAGCGCGTCGAGACCGCGCTTCACGGATTCCTGGCGGGTGTCGGCACCGGGCACGACAAGGAAGTCGGTGCGTTCCGGCAGGGCGTACTCGTCCAGGAGGTTGCGGACCTCGGTGGCGCCCTCGGGCGGTGCGACGACGACGACCAGGGACACGTGCCGGGAGGCCGCCATGGCGCGTACGGCGTGCACGAGCATGGGGGTACCGCCGAGCGCGCGGAGCGCCTTGGGGGCGCCGGGGCCGAGCCGTACGCCGCGGCCGGCCGCGGGGATCACGGCGGCCGTGCGGTAAGGACGCGGTTGTTCAGACATCGGTTGCACTCCGAGGCTTCGGCATGTTTGTGTCCACGGCCGACGTGGGTATGGCCACAAGCGAGCCGGGCGCTGCGCCATGACTCGACCGGGACCCTTTCCGTGACCCCGGGCGAGCCGGGACACGCCGCGGCCGTTCGGGGTCGGTCTCGCACGCAGGGTTGAGCAGGATCGCGAGCAACGTACCAAGGACGTGTACGGGGGGACCGTCGGCAAGTGGCCGGAATTCGCCGTCGGATATGCGGTCCGGACATGCCGCAGCGCCCGACGACACAGCGTGAATACGGCTGGTCAGCGGGCACCGCGGCACATTATCTACGACCGGTGCGATCCGGTCGTCATGACCGGCGCCATCCGGTTCAGGATGCGAGGACCTCGTCGAGGAGAGCCTCGGCCTTGTCCTCGTTGGTGTTCTCCGCGAGAGCGAGCTCGCTCACCAGAATCTGGCGGGCCTTGGCGAGCATGCGCTTCTCACCTGCGGAAAGTCCGCGCTCACGCTCCCGACGCCACAGGTCGCGCACAACTTCGGCGACCTTGATGACATCGCCGGAGGCGAGCTTCTCGAGATTTGCCTTGTAGCGCCGGGACCAGTTCGTCGGCTCCTCGGCATACGGTGCGCGCAGCACCTCGAAGACGCGGTCCAGCCCTTCCTGCCCGACTACGTCGCGCACGCCCACGAACTCCGCATTGTCCGCCGGCACACGCACCGTCAAGTCGCCCTGAGCGACCTTGAGCACCAAGTAGGTCTTGTCCACGCCTTTGATCTGGCGAGTTTCGATAGCCTCGATCAGCGCGGCCCCGTGATGGGGATAGACCACGGTGTCGCCAACCTTGAACGTCATGTGACAGGTACCCCTTCCGTGGCTATCAAGCGTAACACGAGAATCGCTACTCCTGAATGGCGTTTTCGCAGGTCAGGGCATATCTCGGGGCTTGACAAGAGAGACGGGGACGTGCTGCGGAGGGCCCGCGGAAGACGGTATTCGCAGGTCGGAGCGGCTGTCCACCGACGGAGAAACGCGGACGTTACACACACTCCACTCCGCCTCGAAGGGGTCGAACGTCCCGTTTTGTCGGTTTCCGCTTGCTGAACTTTCCGTAGTGCGTTCGATGATGGATCACCCGTTCGGGCGTAAGTACCGATGGCCAATGAAATTGATCAACGTACGACGCCGACGGGGATTATGCGCAATGAATGCGCCACCGTCCGTGAACAGCCACGAAGCCCGGGGCGAACGGATGGCCGGAATTTGATCAAGCGCGTTATGTGAAGAGACAGCGAATGTCCGTACGTGTCCGAGCCCCGCAATCACGGGCACGTCAGGGGCGGGTCGGGTGCGAGGCGGCGAGGAGGGCTCGGTAACCTGACCGCTGACAGACCCTTAGGGCGGCTTTACCTCAGACGCCCGACCCATCCGCACCGTCCGCATGTTCAAGGAGTTGCCACCGCCGTGAGCCGCAGCCTTCGACACGGCGCCCTCGCCGCCACTGCCATCGCGTTCTCGATCACCGCGCTCACCGCGTGCGGTGCGGGCAACAACGCGCAGACGCTCGAAGTCCGTCCGGACAACGCCTCCACCCGGTCCGGCGACATCAAGGTCCAGAACGTCAACGTCATCACCCAGCCCGAGCGCGAGGCCAAGGGCCCGGCGGTCGTCACCGCCACGCTGTTCAACAACGGCTCCAAGCCGGAGACCCTGGACTCCATCACCCTGAAGGGCGGCAGCGGCACCGTGCAGCTGCACCCCGCCAAGGGGTCGGGTCCGGTCGTCGTCCCGGCCGGCGGCCGGGTGATCCTCGGCGGCCAGGGCAACGCGTCCGCCGTGATCGAGAACGGCGACGAGGCCACGGAGAACGGCAACGTGCAGCCGCTGGTCTTCAAGTTCAGCCGCACCGGCGACATCTCGCTGGGCGCCTCCGTCGTCCCGGCGACCCACTACTTCGAGGGCTTCGGCCCCAGCGCCCTGCCCGAGCCGTCGAAGACGCCGGACGCCTCGCCGTCCGGCTCTGCTTCGCCGGACGCGTCCGGGAGCCCGTCAGGCGAGGCGTCGGCCTCGTCCTCGGCCATGTGCGCGGAGTACGGGGCCGGCCTACGGCTCGAACTTGTACCCGAGGCCCCGCACCGTCACCAGGAACCTGGGCGCGCCCGGGTCCGGCTCGATCTTGGCGCGCAGCCGCTTCACGTGGACGTCGAGGGTCTTGGTGTCGCCCACGTAGTCCGCGCCCCAGACCCGGTCGATGAGCTGCATCCGGGTCAGCACCCGGCCCGCGTTGCGCAGCAGCATCTCCAGCAGGTCGAACTCCTTCAGCGGCAGGTCGACCTTGCCGCCGGAGACCGTGACGACGTGGCGGTCGACGTCCATGCGGACCGGTCCGGCCTCCAGGGCGGCGGGGGCGACCTCCTCGGGCTCGCCGCGCCGGCGCAGCACGGCCCGGATGCGGGCGACGAGCTCGCGGGAGGAGAAGGGCTTGGTGACGTAGTCGTCGGCCCCTATCTCCAGGCCGACGACCTTGTCGATCTCGCTGTCCTTGGCGGTCACCATGATCACGGGCACGTTGGAACGGCTGCGCAACTGGCGGCAGACCTCGGTGCCGGGGAGTCCGGGCAGCATCAGGTCGAGCAGCACGAGGTCGGCGCCGTTGCGCTCGAACTCGTCCAGGCCGTCGGGTCCGGTGGCCGCGATGGCGACCTCGAAGCCTTCCTTGCGGAGCATGTAGGACAGGACGTCGCTGAAGGATTCCTCATCCTCGACGACAAGCACTCGGGTCACGGAAGGGCCTCCGGGGAAGGGAATGAATCGAAGGAGTCGGGGGCGGCGTCCGGGTGGGACGCCGCGTCGCCGTTGACGATGCGCGGGCCGGCGGACGCACGGTCCCGGCCGCGTGCGGAGCCCGCTTCGGGCAGCCGCAGGGTGAAGGTGGAGCCCTGTCCCTCCGAGCTCCACACGGTGACCTCCCCGCCGTGCGAGGCGGCCACGTGTTTGACGATGGCCAGGCCGAGGCCCGTGCCACCGGTGGCGCGTGAGCGGGCCGGGTCGACGCGGTAGAAGCGTTCGAAGACCCGTTCCCGGTCCTTCTCGGAGATGCCGATGCCCTGGTCGGTCACGGCGATCTCGATCTCGTCCCCGCCGGGCACGACCACGCGACGGGCGGCGATGCCGACGCGGGTGCGGGCGGGGCTGTAGTTGACGGCGTTCTCGACCAGGTTGCCCAGCGCCGCGGCGAGCTGGCCGCGGTTCCCCCATATCCGCAGGTCGGCGGTGCCGCCGGCGGCCATGGTGATCTGCTTGGAGCCGGCCTGCTGGCGGCAGCGGTCGATGGCCTCGGCGACCAGCTCGTCCACCCGGACCGGCTCGGCGTCCTCCAGCGGGTCGTCGTTCTGCACCCGGGAGAGGTCGATCAGCTCCTGGACCAGGTTGGTGAGCCGGGTCGCCTCGATCTGCATGCGGCGGGCGAAGTGCTCGACGGCCTCCTGGTCGTCGGAGGCGTCGAGCACGGCCTCCGAGAGCAGGGACAGGGCGCCGGTCGGGGTCTTGAGCTCATGGCTGACGTTGGCGACGAAGTCGCGTCGGACCGCCTCGATGCGGCGGGCCTCGGTGAGGTCCTCCACGAGCAGCAGCACCAGCCGGGAGCCGAGCGGGGCGACCCGCGCGGAGACCGCCAGGGCCTCCCCCCGGCCGGTTCCGCGGCGCGGGAGGTCCAGTTCGACCTGGCGTATCTCGCCGTCGCGGCGGGTGTCCCGCGCCATGTTGAGCATCGCCTCGACGGCGAGGCGGCCGCCGCGGACGAGCCCCAGCGCGTACGCGGCGGAGCTGGCCTTGACGACGCTGTCGCTCTCGTCCAGCACCACGGCGGAGGAGCTGAGCACGGACAGGACCGTGTCGACACCCGGGGGGAGCGGGGCGCCGCTGTCGGGCCGCAGGGAGGTGCGCGTCGGCTTCTTCTGGTCGCGCTCGCTCCAGCGGAACGCCAGCATGGCGATCACGCCGGTACCGACACCGGCGATCGCGGCAGCTGCGGCGACCGCCGCGTTCACGTCCATGTGTCCAGGTTATGCGGCACCTCGGACACACTCCCAGCCGTCCGATGCCCTCCACGGCCACTCGTCGCCCAGAGTTCACCGAGGGGCAAGGGGCGGTTCACTTGGCCGGTCGGAATCCGACGCGTACGCCCGTCACGGTGGTGCCGTGGGGTTCGGAGCCGGTCGTCGGCGGGCCCCGGCCTCGGTCAAGGACTGGAGAGGGACACCCATGCGTGACGCGTACCACGAGGAACTCGACTCGATCGGCGAGGGCCTGGTCGAGATGGCCCGGCTCGTCGGCTCGGCGATAGGCCGGGCGACGACGGCGATGCTCGACGCCGATCTGAAGCTGGCCGAGTCGGTGATCGCCGCCGACCAGAAGGTGGACGACCTCCAGCACGAGCTGGAGGCGCGGGCCATCGCGCTCCTGGCCCGGCAGCAGCCGGTGGCGACCGATCTGCGCATCGTCGTGACGTCGCTGCGGATGAGCGCGGACCTGGAGCGCTCGGGCGACCTCGCCCAGCACGTCGCCAAGCTGGCCCGGCTGCGCTTCCCGCAGTCCGCGGTCCCGCACGACCTGCACGCCACGATCCTGGAGATGGGCCAGCTCGCGCAGCGCCTGATGGCCAAGGCGGCGGAGGTGATCGTCACCAAGGACGTCGACCTCGCGCTCCAGCTGGAGCAGGACGACGACGAGATGGACCTGCTGCACCGCGCGCTGTTCCAGCACCTGATGGACGACCGCTGGAAGCACGGCATCGAGACGGCCGTCGACGTGACGCTGCTCGGCCGCTACTACGAACGGTTCGCCGACCACGCGGTGTCGGTGGCGAAGCGCGTGGTCTACCTGGTGACGGGTGAGCACGCGGACGAGATCCAGCAGCCCGCGCAGGTCGAGGGGGCTTAGCGAGGCTCCGGGGCGGGAAGAGCGGGGCGCGAGCGGCCGGGCGCACGCCCGCGCGCACGGCTCGTACATACGTTCCTGCGCGCGTGCGCCGTTGATGCGCCCGTCCGGGTGGGCATGCAATGGGTCGGGGCGGCACGACGTGTCCGTACGCCCCGGGTCGCGGGCCCCTTGGCGGGTGTGCGGCCCTGTCGTACGCCTTGAGGAGGAACCATGGCCGATTCCCCCATGACCGAACCGGAGCGGGAGGCCGCCGCCGAGGTGGTGCCACTCACCGTCCTGGGCGCCTGCGGCTGCGGCTCGGGCTGCGGGTGCGGCTGCCAGTCCGGGGCGCCCTGCCAGTGCGGGGGCTGCTCCGGCTGACACCGCCGGGCCGCACGGGTTACGAGGGTGACGCCTCCGCCTTCGTGACCCGTGCCCCGGTCCGCGGCGACGGTGCGGCGGTCTCGGCCACCGCGGTCTCCCCCGTCGGCAGGCCGCGCATGAGCAGCCAGTACCCGGCGGCGGCCACCGTGCCCAGGAGGGCGGTCGTCGCCCACAGCCAGCCGGCGCCGTAGTGGTCGATGACCACACCGGACATCAGCGGGGCGATGAGCGCCGCGGCCGACCAGGACAGGGTGTACATGCCCTGGTAGCGGCCCCTGCCGTGGGCCGGGGAGAGCTGGACGACCAGGCCGTTCTGCACGGGTGCGTTGATGATCTCGGCGACCGTCCACACGCTGATGGTCAGCGCGTACACCCCGACGGAACCGGCGAAGGCGGTCAGCCCGAACCCGTACCCCGCGAGCAGCGAGGAGGCGACGAGCAGCCGGCGCGGGTCGCGGCTCTGGATGAACCGGGTGACGGGGATCTGGAGCACGACGATGAGGACGCCGTTGACAGCGATCGCCGTACCGAAGTCGGAGCTGCTGAGCCCGTCGGTGCCCATGGCCACCGGCAGGCCCACGTAACCCTGCTGGAAGATCAGGGCGATCACGAACGACAGGCCGACGACGCCCATGAACCGTCCGTCGCGCAGCACGGTGGAGAGCCGTACGCCGTCGTCGGCCGGCCCACCGCCGGGCACCGCCGGTGCCGAGCGCTCCGGACGCGATTCCGGCACCTTCAGGAAGACGACGACCGCGCAGACGAGGGTCATCGTGGCCTCGCCGACGAAGCCCGCGAGATAGCTGTACTCGGCGACGAACCCGGCGCCGGCGGAGGAGACCGCGAAACCGAGGTTGATGGCCCAGTAGTTGAGCGAGAAGGCCCTCACCCGGTCCTTCGCGGGGACGATGTCGGCGATCATCGCCTGGACCGCCGGGCGGGAGGCGTTGCTCGCCATGCCGACGAGGAAGGCGACACCGGCGATGGCCGCGGGATGCGTCATGAAGCCGAGCACGGCGACCGCGGCGGCGGTGGAGAGCTGCGCGGCGAGCATGGTGGGCCGCCGCCCGATGCGGTCGGTCAGCACCCCGGCCCCGAGCGAGGAGACGACTCCGCCGAGCCCGTGGAGTGCGGCGACGAGACCGGCGTACGAGGCCGAGTAGCCGCGGTCCAGGGTCAGGTACAGGGCCATGAAGGTGGCGACGAACGCGCCCAGGCGGTTGACCAGGGTGCTGGTCCACAGCCACCAGAACTCCCTGGGGAGCCCGGAGACGGTTTCCCGGGTGGCACGGGTGGCCCGTCCGAGACCGGTGGCAGACATACGGGTTCCCCCCAGGGACGTACGACGGATGGGGCCGGGGGAGGTAAGTGGCCCACCGACGCTCCGAACATTACGAATCCGCAGGACCCGCCTGCCACTCAATTGACGGGCGCCGTCAAATGTCGGAAGGCCCACTCCCCCGGCCCTGTCCGCTCTGTGACCGGTCGCGCGCGGCTCGGACGGGTTCGATTACGCTCGGACCCATGGCCGACGCACCGTACAAGCTGATCCTCCTCCGCCACGGCGAGAGCGAGTGGAACGCGAAGAACCTGTTCACCGGATGGGTGGACGTCAACCTCACCGAGAAGGGCGAGAAGGAGGCGGTCCGCGGCGGTGAGCTGCTGAAGGACGCCGGCCTGCTCCCCGACGTGCTGCACACCTCCCTCCAGAAGCGCGCCATCCGCACCGCCCAGCTCGCGCTGGAGGCCGCGGACCGCCACTGGATCCCCGTACACCGCACCTGGCGCCTGAACGAGCGCCACTACGGCGCGCTCCAGGGCAAGGACAAGGCCCAGACGCTCGCGGAGTTCGGCGAGGAGCAGTTCATGCTCTGGCGCCGCTCGTACGACACCCCGCCGCCCGCCCTCGAGGACGGCACCGAGTTCTCCCAGAGCGACGACGCGCGCTACGCGACGATTCCGCCGGAGCTGCGCCCGCGCACGGAGTGCCTGAAGGACGTCGTCACGCGCATGCTGCCGTACTGGTACGACGGCATCGTCCCGGACCTCCTGACCGGCCGCACGGTCCTGGTCGCCGCCCACGGCAACAGCCTCCGCGCCCTGGTCAAGCACCTCGACGGCATCTCCGACGCCGACATCGCGGGCCTGAACATCCCCACGGGCATCCCGCTCACCTACGAACTCGACGCGGACTTCCGCCCCCTGAACCCGGGCGGCACCTACCTCGACCCGGACGCCGCGAAGGCGGCCATCGAGGCCGTGAAGAACCAGGGCAAGAAGAAGTAAGCAGAGCTGAAAAAGCCCCCCACCTGCGGATTCTCCGCGTGGTGGGGGGCTTTTGGTGCGCTGGGCCGTCTGTGGGCCGTCAGGCTCGACCGCGCCAGAAACGCACGCGGATGTCAAGCATGATCAGTAGCGCCACCGGGATGGCGATCTCAGGGGATGCGTCTGCCCACAGCGCGAGTGCCCCGCCACCCGTGCCGATCAGAACAATTGGTAGATCACGTGGGCGGACGTCGATGCTCATGCCCGTGCGTGGGACCATGAAGTTCTCCTGCTGTGCTTCGGTTACACCGGATCAAGGTCATGACTGAAAAGCGGCACGGAGGCGAATGCCGCCCCTGGCCGGGCGGCATTCTTATGCCGCTGAGACTTTGGCATAGCTGCCACCCCTGAGCCAAATCTGCACCGCGGCCCAGGTGAATGCGGTAGGGCCGACGCAACCTCCACATCGACTGTAGAAATGTAGATGGATCCAGCAGGATGTAGCGGCTGTCCATCTCCGTGGATGAATTGTCCACGCCCGTGGACGTGGACAACGCGGCGAGCCCACCTAGGTTGACCCGACCAGGTCAGGGCTGGCCCCGTGACCAGCCCTCTCCCAGGTGACCCACTGACGCTTGCGCACCTACACCTTGACGCTCAGCTCTCTAGCGTGCGCGCAATACGAGGTCGCAATACGAGGTCGCAATACGGCATCGCAATATGAGGTCGCAATACGAGGTCGCAATACGAGGTCGCAATACGAGGTCGCAATACGAGGGCATGATGCACGCTAGGCACCCCCGCGAGTACCAGCACCCGTAGCATCTGCCCTATCGGAAGGCATTGCCGGAGCCTCAGATTTGTACGCTGCAGCAACTGCACTCCGAGTACGCTCCTGGCTCGACGGCATCAGGTGCGCGTACACCCGCAGCGTCAAGCCAGGGTCCGAGTGGCCGAGGTACTCGGCAACCGCCTTGATGCTCTCTCCAGCATCCAACAGCACCGACGCATAGAAGTGCCGCATCGCGTGCATGCCGTTCTCGCGCGACTCGGCGTGCGGCGAGCCAGCCGCGGGGACCGGAATGACTCCGGCCGATGCAAGGGCTGGTTTCCACGCCTCCTCGTTCAGCGAGGTGCGCCAGACGTGGCCACCGCGCGGGCCCATGAAGATGAGCCGCTTGGTCACCAGCGGTCCGCCCGCGACCTTCCACGGCAACGTGATCTCGACCGGCGGCAACTGCTTCATGTGGGCCCGTAGCGCGTCAGCGACAGGGCCGGGAAGCGGTACGTCCCGCAGCTTGCCGCCCTTGGGCGGGGCGAAGACCGGCTTGCTGCGGCTCAGCTTGAGCTGCTGAACGACGTGCAATGTGTCCGCCCGGAAATCGATCGCGTCCACCGCAACACCCAGGATCTCGCCTTGCCGCAGGCCGTAGCCGCCACCAAGGTCGACCATCGCCTGATACCGCTCCGGCATGCCCGCGCGCACCGCGAAGAGCCGTTCCGTCGTCCACGGCGTGACACGCTTCGTGTCCACGGTCGGCGGTCGTACCGATCGGGCAGCGCAAGGGTTCCGAGGAAGGTGCCCGTCGTCCACGGCCGCGCTGAGAGCCGCCCGCACGTTGGAGTAGATCGTCCGGGCGTACGAGCCACGCACACCGTTCGCTTGGAGCCGCTGCACCCAGTCGCGGATGTGCGCCGGCTGGAACGAACCAAGCGGACGCGTGCCGAGGTACGGGAAGGCGTGCAGCCTGAGCTGCGACTCCATCGAAGCTTGAGTGTTGGGGTCCGCGCCTTGCGTGGACACCCAGCCCTCCGCGTACTGCTGGAAGGTGGTCCGGGCGGCGCGAGGGTCGATGTACTGACCCCGCGCCATGTCCGCTTCGGTATGGGCCAGCCACTGATCGGCAAGCCGCTTCTGTCGGTCTAGGAAGCTCTTCGACTTCTCCGTGCCGTCCGGCCCGACGTAACGCGCGCGGTAGCGGGACCCCACTCCGTAGCGATCCGACTTCACCTTGCGGGGCTTACCGTCAGGGCCGGTCACGGTCACGAACCAGCGGTCCTGAATGTGTCCGGCCATCAGGCAGCCGCCTCGCTCCGGCGGGAGTCGACCCAGGCCCGTACGTCGTCGGGGTCGAAGCGGAGGTGCCGGCCGACACGGAAGCCGCGGGGTCCGGTCCGCTTCCGGCGCCACTGGTAGACCGTCTCGACGCTGGGGAGCTCGAACATCTCGACCAGGTCGTCAGGCGTCAGATAGCGAGTCGGCAGAGGAAGCGCCATGGTCACCACTCCCCCTCGTCGACCAGCTCCGTCATGGCTTCACGGGCCGGCTCGCGGTTGAGCTGGAGACCACGGGCGATGGTCGCGGCGAGGACGGATTCGCCGGGCGAGTGACCGTGGCCGGCGTACTGCCAGTCGGCCAGGGCGAGCACGGTGTCCGGGACGCGGTCCTCCAGGCCGAGGGACTGCCGTTCCTGCGCAGCGCGGAAGTCCGCGCGGGCCTGGCGGAGCTCGCCGAGGGTGGTCGAGTAGCGGCGGGACTTCGAGGAGAAGTGCCCGCGGAACCCGAGCATGTGCGCCCAGGCACGCAGCCGGCGTTCGGGGTAGAGGGGATCGAGGAGGTGGCATGCGGCGATGAGACGGCGGGCGTGGTCGGGAACTCCGTGGCGATCGAGCTCGGAGAGTTCGCCAATGCGGCGGTCCAGAGTGCCAGTATTCTCGGCCGCTTTGGTGGCGTACTTCGCGACGTAGGACGCCACAGCCTGCTCGGTGATATCGGAGCCGTCGCCGAAGGCAACGACCGGGCGGACGTCGAGTTGGGTGCCCCAGCGGAAGGTACGAGCGGGCTGATCATCGGCTGCGGGAGCGGACACCGAGGTGTAGTTGTGCCGAGCGGCTGCGCGTATTGAGTCGGTGAGCAGGTCGACGGTGGCCCATGACGGAGGAGGGGTGCCGGGCCCGTCCGGTCCGTCGATCCGCATCACGGCGTGGAAGTGGATCGCCCCGCGCTTCTGGAACTCCGCGACCTTGCCGTACGAGAGCCGAGCCGATTCCTTCAGTTCCACCTGCGTGAGTCCGGCGCGGGCCGCGATCTCCCGTCGGAGGCGAGTGGTCAACCGCATCCAGAGGTCGCCGGCGTGGTTGTTGAACAGGACCGATCCGGCGTCGTCGTACGTCTCGGGGTCCAGGGCGGTACCGAGCTCGGGTGCGCCTGCCGAGTGCCAGCTACCGCAACGGCAAGCGCCCACGTTCGGGACGGTTGTGGACCGGGCCGAAGGACGGGGCGGTAAGGGTGGCGAAGACTCGGGGGTGATCCCGGACGGTGGCAGGGACATCGCGGCGATCGTCGCCGGCCAGGCCGGCGCGGATCAGGTGGTAGGTGTCTCCGGCGTACGTCCAGGCGCAAGAGGGACAGCGGGAAGCGCGGCGGTTGCCGCAAGCGAGACGGAGACGTCCGCCGGGCTCGGTCTCGGTCGAATAGTGGTGAAGGGTCTCGCCGGTGGTCTTGTCCTTGGTGAGGGCCCAACCGGTCAGGTGGATCGGGTCGGAGCAGCCACCGGTGCGTCGGATCTGGTCCTCCCAGCGGTTGAACTCGGGGGCCGAGGCCACCCTCAGCAGGTCGCCGAGGGTGAGCCGGTCGAGCTGCGATTCAGGCATGTGCACTCCCCCGGCGGCGGGCGATGCGGTCGGTCATGATGGTGCTTCCTTCCGGATCTGTGGTTCGGGCAGGAGCACGGCTTCCGGGCGTCGGATGCTTGGCGGTATCGAGGCCGCCCGGAAGCCGGTCAGCGATGGTTCTGCGACGCCACGAGCGACCGAATGACCAGGGCGCTGATGGCGAGCGACGCGGCGGTGACGGCGACCGTGAGGAGCATGGAGACCAGGACCGCACCGACGACCAGCACCACGGCCGTGCCGCCACCGATGACGGCGACGACGGCACCGGGCGTGAGCTGAACCGTGGGACGTGCGGGAGCCATAGGGGCCGGTGCCGGGGCCTGGTGGTGCACGGCGGGGACGTCGCTCCGGGCGGTTCCAGTGACGATTCCGGTCGGCAACGGGTTGGTGGGGATCTTCGGGCGGAGCATGGCGGTTCTCCCTTCGGCGGGGGCTACTTGACGGCGGTGTCGATCACGGGGGTCAGGAGGCTGTCGGCGAGGAGGTAGCCGCCAAGCAGCAACACGAGCACGAGCCACCAGGGCGGGCTGATCAGCTTCACGCCGAGCCAGCCGACGACGATCAGGGCGAGCCAGAGCGGTACGTCCATGGCGGGTCCCCTTCAGCGGACCTTGCAGCGGTGGGTGCGGGCGGCGAGCTGGGCGGCGGACCGGCTGCTGAAGTCGGACGACCAACCGCAGCGATCGGCGGTGCACACGGCGGCGTGCTGGGTGCGGCCGTGCCGGTCGCGGTGGGTACCGATCTGCACCGGTCCGATCCGCATCACGGAGTGGAAGTGGTCGCGGGTTGGCATGGTGGGTCTCCTCTCGGGTCAGGCGAGCTGAGCGGCGATCGCGGCGGCGAGTTGGGGCGGAAATCCGAGGCGGGCGCGGAGCGTGTCGGTGTCGATCGGTGAACCGGTACGGACGCGGTGGTCGTCGGCGACCTTCCGGGCGTGGTCGACGAGCGCGGCCGGCACGGGAGGAGACGCGTCGGCGGGAGGCAGGACCGCAGACTCCTCAGCGGCAGGAATCGGCGCTGGTTCCAGCTCCGGGGCCTGTTCCTCGGTGACGAGCTCCGGCGCCGAGGGATCAGCCGAAGGCACCGCCGGAACGGGCGTGCGGTCCTCGACCGGGGTCGCGGTGTGGGCGAGGAGCGTCCCGCCGAGGAAGGCGAGCGCGGACCATCCAGCAATGCCGAAGCGCAACCAGGCCAGAGGGTGCGCGAGATCGAGGAATCCTGCGGTGGCGACGTTGGCACCGAACGAAACGACGAGCGCGATCAGGAACCAGCTCCAGGCGAGCCGGGACGGGCCGTCCTTTCGTAGCCGCCGCCAGGCAGCGACCAGGAGCAGATCAACGCTGATCAGGTAGGCCCATGCCTTCCAGCCGTCCTGGCCCGAGGCGGCGGCGAGGTCGTGGAGATGGGCGAAGGAGAGCGCGCCAGCGATCACGGCTTGGATGAGTACGGCGTCCACACGCACGGAGGGACGGGCCATCGGACTTCTCCTTTTCGGCATGGGACGGGTAGGGACTTGGCGCGGGAATGGTCACGCCGACCGGTGGGCGGGAGGTCAGGCGGTGGTGGGCGCGGCTTTGGTGAGCGGCGCGGTGGCCGAATCCGCCGTGCCGACAACGGCACTTGGGAGCTCCCCGGCGGCGTACTCGAACTCGACGAGACCCCGGAGGCCAGCGTTCGGCGCGAGGTCCTGGAGGAGACGGGCATCCACGTCGAGGTGGACGAGCTCACAGGGGTCTACAAGAACACCACGCGCGGCATCGTGGCCCTGGTCCCTCCGGTGCAAGCCCGCCGGCGGAAGCGAGCGCACGTCCAGCGAATCGACCGCGGTCGGCTGGCTCACGCCGGACGAGGTCACCGAGTGGATGTCCGAGGTCTACGCGGTCCGACTGCTGGATGCCCTCGACGAGAACGGACCCCACGTGCGAAGCCATGACGGCAAGTGCCTGACGCCAGCGCGATAGAACTTTCCCTACTTCGTCAAGGCGGCTCGCTCCGCTCGCCGCGCGCTCCCCGGCTACGCCGGTCGCGCGGCTGGAGCGAGCACCATGCTGGGGAGAAACCCCGCTGTGGCCGGGGGGGTCGGCTCCACGGCTTTAGCCACCTCCCCGGTTCGGGTCCCGCGTCGAGCAAGACCAGGGGGCCACTCGTTCAAATTCCGGGCAGGATCACAGCCTGC